>CAZOXI010000219.1:0-6067 GCA_964583445.1 uncultured Bacteroidaceae bacterium
GAAGACCTTTACCTGTCAGATCCGGATAATGTAAATAAATTGGAATGGGGACCCTTTACAGGTACACGGCCATTAGAATATGACGAATGAGGACAAAAAACGTCCAGCGAATTATGACAATGAAAAGGACTATTTTAAGATTAGCAGCTTTATTCTTTTATTTTATATTGGTTTCATGTAACAGCGCTGAAGAATACACACTATATGTTTCACCAGCGGGTAATGATACCTGGACAGGTACATTAGCTGAGCGGGATATTGAGAAAAATGATGGTCCCCTCGCCACGCTTGAAGGTGCCAGAAATGCAATTCGGAAACAAATCGAACAGGGCTTGAAAAAACCGGTGAATGTGCTCATCCGCGATGGAGAATATGCGCTGGAGCATACGGTTGTTTTTTCTGTAAAAGATGCAGGAACAGAAAGCTCTCCAATCACCTACCGTGCCTATCCTGGTGAAAAACCTGTTTTTACCGGAGCTATACCACTAAGTAACTGGAATGAATGCAAAGAAGATCCGGATGGAACTTCTGAACAAGCAAGAGGTAATGTGTGGTATTGTGATATCCCTGGAGAATATCGGGGGAAATGGCAAATTACATCTCTATATGATGGTCTTGATTTGTTAAACAGGGCACGATCAGAAAGATTTGAAGTCTCAGATGATCATATCCCGGATATGAATAATGTTCAGCCGAAGAAGTTCAGGATGAAGGAATGGGATGGAATGCCCCTGGTCTTCAGCAGGGAGTTGAAATACATGAACGAAGACATAAAAGATTGGTCAACACCTTCTGATATTGAAATCCTGATAAGTCCAAGGAATAACTGGCTGATCAACCTGCTGCCCCTGGATAGCATTGATAGCGATAAGAAGATGGCATACTTTGCCATCGATCCGACCTATACCCCAATGCCGGATGATCATTTCTACGTTGAGAATGCAATCGAGTACCTCGACGAGCCCGGGGAATGGGTGTTTGACAGTGAAGAAGGAAGGATTTATATGTGGCCGGAAACATCGCTTGAATCAGCTGATATCAGGGCTCCATACCTGCAGGAATTTATTCGCGTGGAAGGTGTTGAAGATCAGGAAGCCGTTGGCTTCATCAATTTTGAAGGATTGACTTTCAGACATGGTTTAAGAGATACCTGGCAACCAGGGGACAAGGGAATTCAGCACGATTGGGAAATGTACGACAAAGGCAATGCCATGCTCCGTTTCAGGCATGCGGAAGACTGCACAGTTGACAGGTGTGTTTTTGAATCCAGCAGCGGGTCCGGAGTGCGCCTGGATTTGCATTGTCAGCGCATTACCATTTCAAGCAATATCCTGGCGAACCTGGGTGGGACAGGCATCCTGCTTAGCGGGTATGCTCCCGGTACGAAGGATGAAAACAAATTCAACACAGTAAATAATAATTATCTTCATCACACTGGCACGATCTATACGCATTCACCCGGGATCTTTGTTGCCCAGAGTGGTCATAACCTGATAAGTCATAATACCATCCACGATTTAGGATACACAGCAATTGTTATCAGTGGATGCAGACCTAAATTCTTTACTCTGGAAGGATTGCTCAGGAACCGGCGTGAATGGGTGAGCAGCCTGAGGATGGAAGAAGTAGAAGCCTACCTGGATATGGAGATTACACCTGAAACGAACCTGACAATAGATCACCTGGAACCATTTTTTCATGCCCGTGAGAATCGCATTTCGGATAATGAAATCCATCATGTAATGAAAGTACTGCACGATGGGAATGCCATCTATTTTTCCGGTATGGGACTGAATAACATTGCTGAGCAGAATTTCTGCCATGATATAAGCAGGGACCGCGGATTTATCCGGCTTGATGACCACTCGGCTTATACGAGAATTGTGAACAACGTTGGCTTACGAACCAGTATGATGTTTGTAATGAAAGGACCGGCTGAATACCGGAATAATTTTGCGATCAATTGTGTGCGGATGACAAATAAAAAATGGTATGAGCACGAGCTTGACAATATTATCTTCTATTGCACAGAGGACAATTATGGCAAACTCAAAAAAGGGGATCATTTCATATTTGCAGATTTCAAAAGAATTTCTAATTCACTGGTTGATGGTGGCCAGGCGCTGGAAGGAGTTGAGGAGGACATAGACCTTTTGCCTGAAGATAGAAGAGGAAATGCTGAAGCAGGCTTATTGCATAGCAATCCGATGTTTGATGAAGCAGCATTTGAGCAGAAGATCTTCCGCTTTCAACCCGGCTCGCCGGCTTATAAGCTGGGAATAGAACCTATTGATTTAAGTGATGTAGGTTCAACACTGGCAGAGGAAACAGATAATTAAAAGCATAAAAAATGAGAACAATCACACTAATTATTCTAAGTGGTTTTTTGTCTTTAAGCCTGGCTGGCAGTCAGGCACAGGAAAAATGGATCGAACTATTTGATGGTAAGACATTCAATGGATGGGAATATCGCGGAGGTGGGGATGCTCCTCCTACATTTGATATTGAGAATGGAACAATCGTTGGCCGTACCCTGATCCCGCATAATAACAGTGCTTTTATGTGTACAAAGAAACAGTTCAAGGATTTCGAATTGATCTTTGAGGTTAAAATTGACGAGGGACTGAACAGTGGTGTGCAGGTAAGGACTGCACCAGGTGGTTCCGTAGCCGGGGCCCAGGTTGAAATTGAATCCGGATCCAAGAAGACAGGTTATATTTTCGGTCAGAGTATGGGTACAGGCTGGCTAAGTGAGGACCTTCCCGAAGAGAATACCACTTTCATACCCGGTGAATGGAACAAGTTCCGCGTCGTTGCAAAGGGGAAGAACATTAAAACCTGGGTGAATGGTACACCGCTCGCCGACCTGACGCACGAAATGATTGCCCCGGAGGGCGTGTTAGGTTTGCAGGTTCATGGATATCCAAGAGGGAAATGGCGCGCGGCCGGAGCGGATAAAATTCTTTCCGTTGCATGGAAGAATATAAAGATCAAAGAATTGTAAGATATAATATATATCACGCCGCATAGCTTACCTTCTGTATTCATCAAATATTAATCAAAACTTAATTGTAAGATGATAGATTTGATGCTATTAATTGCAACACACATATCAAAAAGATTGCCATGCAAATCATAACAACTTAACATCATGAAGATTTCCAGGTTGATCATTACAGTGATTCTTACAGCTATATTTTTAACTACTTATGCCCGGGATAAGCCCAATATTGTCTTCATTCTTGCTGACGACATGGGTTATGGCGATCTGGGTTGCTTTGGATCAGATATTATCAGTACCCCTAATATCGACCAGCTGGCTGAGCAGGGAATGAAATTTCAGAGCTTTTATGTGCATAATCGCTGCTCACCAACAAGAGGATCATTCATGACAGGTTGTTATGCTCAGAGAGTTGACCTCGGGAAAGTAATCTATCGCCATGACTCATCCGGCATCAACTCGAATGAGATTACCATTGCCGAGTTATTAAATGATGCAGGCTATGCGACTGGCATCATAGGAAAATGGCACCTTGGGAAATGGCCACAGTTTAATCCTTTGAATCACGGTTTTGATTACTTCTATGGATTGATGGATGATGAGAATGGGAAAGAGATGATTTTTGAAAACCGTCAGGTTGTTGGAGAAATAGACAGGAATAAGGATCGTTACGGTACAATGGCCTTTCAGCCTGCAAGCATCAAATTCATGCGTAAGCATAAGGACAATCCGTTCTTCTTATATTACGCGTCACACATCCCTCACTCAAAGTGGATTCCCCATGAAGCCTTTGAAGGGACCTCGAAGCAGGGAGCGTATGGCGATTGTGTACAGCAGCTTGACTGGGTAGTAGGTGAGATATTAAAAGAACTGGAGGCGCTGGGTCTTGCAGACAATACCCTGGTTGTTTTCGCTTCAGACAACGGACCCCAGCTGAATATCGACGGTTATGGAAGCGCAGGACCTCTCAGAGATGGAAAGTGGACAGATTTTGAAGGTGGGATCAGGGTTCCCTGTGTAATGCGCTGGCCGGGGAAGATACCCGAAGGGACTGTCAACAACGAAATCACCGGAATTATCGACATGCTGCCAACCTTCTGTGAACTGGCGGGTATAAATGCACCCTATGGCGAACAAATACTTGCTGGCGGCACTGAACGGGTTATCGACGGCAAAAGCATCGTGCCTTATATGCTGGGGGAGGAAGTGCAGGAACCCATCCACACTACTTTTATTGTACCGGGAGCAACCATACGGCATGGTGACTGGAAACTGCTGGTAAAATACCAGAAGCCCGGTGGAAATATAAGGCCCGACAGGGGTATGCAGGGACGTACAGGGGCTGAGGCCGGATCGTTGTTTAACCTGGAGAATGATATCGGTGAGCAAAATGATGTGTCCTCCGAGCATCCCGGGATCGTAAAGGAGCTGGAAGCAATGATGAATGACTTCATGGAGGAGTTTAACAATTCTATTCGTCCCCGGGAATATATCGAAGTGGAAGAAGATTAGCTTTTAAAAAATGTAAAAATACCTTTATGAACAACCTGAAAAAGATCTTTACAGCCTTATTGATTGCAATAATAGCAACTGCCTGTGGTTCACGTGAAGAACCCGGCCTTGAAAAAGAGTTTGTTCCTTTTGATATGACCCTGGAGGAAGTGGTCGGACACATGAAACCCTACAACGGACCAGTATCGGATGAACAGGTGGAAACTTCCACGGTCATCGGCAAGGTGATGTGTGGATACCAGGGATGGTTCCGCGCTCCGGGGGATGGTACCGGACAGGGTTGGGTGCATTGGGGAAGAGGTAGAAATCTCTCTGAAGATTCAGTGACGATTGATTTTTGGCCTGATACCAGGGAATTGACCGATGAGGAGAAATTTCCTACATCCTTCAGGCATGCTGACGGAAGCACGGCTGTACTTTTTAGTTCAGCAAATAAGAAAACCGTATTGCGTCATTTTGAGTGGATGAAAGAAGCAGGGATCCATGGCGCTTTTCAGCAACGTTTCATCAATGGAACGGCATCTGATATTAAACTTTACGGGTATACAAAGGTACTTGAGAATACCCGGGAAGCAGCCAATACACACGGACGTACCTGGGCACTGATGTATGACATGAGCGGTGGAGGAAATGCTGAACGGGCAATCAGGCTTTTCAAAGCAGACTGGATGAGATTAAGAGATCATATGAACCTTGGAAAAGATCCGAATGATAAGGCCTACCAGCACCACAACGGGAAACCCCTGGTTGCCATCTGGGGACTTTTCGAGAACAGGGAAGGCATGCCTGAATTCTATAATGAGATTATTGATTTTGTCAAGAATGATCCTGTATATGGAGGATTCTCTGTGATGATCGGCAGCGAAAATCACTGGAGATACGGAGAGGGTGAACAATATGATCTTCTGCGAGAGGCTGTGAAAAAGGCTGATATCATCTCACCATGGACTGTAGGCCGTTACCGTACACCTGAAGCGGCAGAGGAATTTATTAAAGAAATGCACGCACCGGATATTGCCTGGTGCGAAGAACATGGAATCGACTTTCTCCCCGTGGTATTCCCGGGGTTCAGCTGGCACAATCTGAAAGTGGATCCTCCCCTGGACCAGATCCCCCGTTTGCAGGGCTATTTTTTCTGGCGCCAGGTGTATGAAAACATACAGGTGGGTGCAAAGATGTTCTATGTGGCCATGTTTGATGAGGTGGATGAAGGAACAGCGATCTATAAGATACATCCGGATCCCCCGGTAGGGAAAGCTCCGTTTCTGACACTGAAAGGACTGCCTGCCGATCACTACATGTGGCTGGCCGGAAAGGCCCAGGAAGGATTACAGGGTAAGCTGGAGGTAGAAATTTCACCACCTGCCCGGCCCGGAGTTGAGTTAAACACGGACCTGGTTCCCTATTAGACTGTACCAGGAAATCACTTAAATCTTAACCATGCAACGAACAAGAATTTCGCAAAGAACTCTGCTGATAAGCAGTATCCTGATTTTCCCGTTTCTGATTCAATCGATGAACGGACAGCAAAAAAGCATTCCAAAAACAGGGGAA
>CAZOXI010000220.1:0-6031 GCA_964583445.1 uncultured Bacteroidaceae bacterium
ATGTATTATTATAAATCAAAAACGATCCAGGCAGTCGCGTTGTTTTCTTTTGATCCTGCCTATGGTTTCAGTCCGAATATCTCTTACCAACCAGTTCACCTGATCCAGGATATCGTGGTATATACCTTATATGACATTGACGATACCTTCAGGGGCGGGGACGAAATCACTGACAGTATTTTATATGCTTATGATTATGGATTCGGGATGTATGAACCGAAGGAAAACGCCTTAAAATTTGCCAATGGCCTGCAGTACGAACCTTCCTGTGTGTTGAAGTTGTTTTTGAAGTCTTCCGTTCACAATACACGTATCCGGCTGAACGTGGAAGTTAACCTGGATAATGGCACCATACTCAATGGAACAACCGATGAATACCCTGTAATCCCTTCAAACCTATGAGGTATATATTTATAGCTGCAATATTAATGGGATGGGGGTTCAGCCTGGGTGCCCAGGACCCGCTCATGCATAATATTGATTTCTCGGTCACACTGGGTACGGCCGATATTTCCATTGAAAAATTTGATGCTGGTGATAACATGGATTTTCTCAACTACATGGATTCTGACCTGGACTACATTGAACTGAGTGCCATCAAGCTCGGATGGAGCTTTGATTTTGCAGCGCGGATGTTCGCCGATATCAACGTCATCGTGATGAGTGACCTGGTTCCTGATAACTATGATATTTCCGTGCACCGTTTTTTCAACAGAACCTTTGGCCTGGGCCTGGGCTCACTGTACTACTCCAACTATATTACTGCTTTTGAAGACTATCACAAGAAGACCGACCCCGAATATTTCATCCTGGATCAGAACATGCGACAGGTTGAATCATATGACTTCGGTGTATATATCTCCCCCGCCTTCAGACCTGTTTACAGTGACAGGCTAAAAATTTCACTGCGCTGTGATCTTGGTTTTTCATCGTTCATGGAGGAGCATACATCCTTCTACCTGAAGAGGGCATTCTCCAATGAAATGCGCCTGGTAGAGTATGCGACTGTGAAGCGTTTTCAGCCTTATGTCAATCCTAAACTGGGTGTGAAAATGAAAATCCTCGCGCTCAGTAATGTTTCAGTTGGGGTCCTTGTTAAGTCAAACTTTTTTTATAGCAGAAAGCGCATGAATTATGATCGGACAACCCTGGTCTGGACAACTGAAAATCCGATTGAAGAATATATACAACCGCCGAATCACACCTACAGCCGGTTTGAGTTGGATGGCGGGATCTTTTTTGCATGGTAACGACCACAACACATTCATGAAAAATACATTATCTTTGTATACTCATTAAAAACCCATGAAGACAAACAAATGGCTGGTGGTCGTTAATCCTGCTGCCGGAGGTGGAAAAGCAGGGAAAGACTGGCCCGAGATAGAGGCGCAGCTTGTAAGGCACGGAATCCGGTACGACGCCGAGTTTACGAACCGCAGGCTGCATGCCATGGTACTTGCAAAACAGAAGATCGAGGCCGGCTACAGCCGGATCATCGTCGTGGGGGGCGATGGCACCATGAACGAGGTGATCAACGGGGTGTTTGCACAAAAAAGAACTCCTACCACCGAGGTCATGCTCGGGATGATCTCCGTGGGTACCGGGAACGACTGGGGTAAAATGTTCAATATTCCTTCGGAATACGAGGCTGCCATCGAGACCATTAAAAACCAGAAAACATTCATACAGGATGCCGGGGTGGTGACATACAACCGTAACGATAAAACCTGGCAACGCTACTTCATCAACATTGCGGGAATGGGATTCGGGGCCAGGGTGGTGGCGCGGTCTAACCGGCTAAAGGACAAAGGAAAAAGCAGTCCCGGACTCTACTTTGCCACGCTGTTTACCAGCCTGCTCAGATACCGGTCCATCAGGGTTCAGATCGAGATTGATGGAACTTCATTTAAGCATAAAGTGTTCAGCATGAATGTAGGGATAGGAAAATATAACGGAGGCGGCATGATACAGGTACCCCACGCGATCGCAGATGACGGACTGTACAGCATCACGGTGATCAAACGCATGGGCAAGCTGAATGTGATCGCCAACCTTGGAAAACTCTATAACGGCAAGATTACTACCCATCGGAAAGTGGAGGCATATAACGGGAAGGTCATCAATGTCGACTCCCCTGCATTGCTGCAACTGGAAACCGATGGTGAAACCCTCGGACACTCTCCCATGGCGTTCCAGATCATTCCAAGAAGTGTAAAGATAATTGCCAACGGTATTTCAGCGTAACATAAGATGCATCATGCTACGCGGGGCGCAGACACACAGATGTCAGACTCCGGGTGATATTTTCGTATCAAGCTGCGATCCGGCACGAATCCGCATACGGACAGAATTCATGTAAAGGGGCATGGTCGAAAACATGAGCCAGGGATATGGCCCCGGAAATTAATCACCCATCGGCACCAATTCAATCTCAAACAACTTCGGCCAGTATTTGCCGGTGATAAACAGCCTTTCATTCTCAGCATCCCAGGCGATACCATTCAGTACGTTGGTACTGGGTTTACGGTCCTTCACAGGGAGAATCCCCTTCATATCCACACGCCCCTCTTCTTTGCCTGTTTCCGGATCAATGATCACGATCTCATCGGTATAGTAGCGGTTGGCATAGATCTTTCCCTCGATATACTCCAGTTCGTTCAGATCTTTTACGGGACCTTCATTATTATATACCTCGATCTGCCTGTTCACGGTGAACATCTCAGGATCCAGGAAGTAAATCACATTGGTGCCGTCGCTCATGATCAGTTCATCATCTGTATTGGTCAGTCCCCAACCTTCCTTGTTCTGGTAATAGTATTTTTGCACCTCTTCAAGCGTATTCAGATCGTAAACAAAACAGATCTGGGCCTTGTAGGTAAGCTGGTAGATGCGACCATTGTAAATGGTGATCCCCTCCCCGAAAATATCCGAGGCATTGTTCCGGGCCTGGATCACCTCCCCGTTGCTCAGGCGCACCTTCCGAACGGTCGACTGGTTGTAATTACCCGTCCCCTCGTAGAGCCATCCGTCGTAATAGATCAGTCCCTGGGTATAGGCACCCACATCATGCGGATAGGTATTGATCACCTTGTAGCGGTAGTTGACCGGCACAATATCCGACAGCAGTTCTACCTGTCTGCTATGTGTTTCACTCTTTCCCCCGTTAAAAAAGACCTTTACCCTTATACCGCCCATCCCTGGAATGATCTCGCTGGTGGGAACATTTAGGGTATCCGGCCTCGTATATGTGCCAAGGTTTTGTCCCCTAAAAAACAACTGCAGGGAATCAATTACCAGCGTGTCCGGGGCAGAGACAAATACCGGGATCCGGTCACCGATAGTAAAGGAGGTGCTGCGCGCTGGCTGCTTCAGTGCGGTAATCTTGTTCACCTTTGCACTTGCGCGCCTCGCAGTCCGCTTCCCGCTACCCTCGTTATCGCAGCCACCCCAGGTCAGAGCGCCCAGAATAAACAGGATGGCAAAACTATAGATCTTCATGTATATTTATCTTAATTAAATTCATTTATTCAAGTTGGTGATGAATATGATGGTCTTCAGACGACCAATTGCCTCACATGATATAAAAATATTTTAATGATTAAATAAATCTGCTGTGCGTAGTATTGTTAGAATTACTATTTGAAATGATGAGGTGTTCATTTGTCCGGAATTCTTCTGGGCAAGTTATTATCCAAACAGCCGTTGAAAAAAAGATTTCTTTTTCGGGAGTGGATCATTGGGATTCTCCCAGGTAGGATTCATCTCAGGGTGAATGATGTGAAAGATCTCACCCCAGCCGGGTAAACCGCAAATGTTGCGGTCATCGATGTAAAAGTCGGCCTGGATCTTGCGACTGACCTTCCCCTCTTCGAACACCTCTTCAGGATAATTCTTATTGACTGCATAGAATTCCACACCGTGCTTCCGGCAAAACTCCACCGCTGCATCCAGCTCCTTCCCGCTCCGGTACGTCCAGAGGATCAGCTGATGCCGCTGTTCCTGCAGCTTCTTCAGCGTTTCAAAGGCAAACAGGCGCGGTTTCCCGATAGCGGGAAACTTGTGCTCTACGATGGTACCGTCAAAATCGACTGCTATTTTCATTCAGTCTCAAAATTATCAAAAAGCGGCTAAAAGAGATCATTTACCGATAAATATCTTTCGCCGGTATCGTAATTGAAGGTCAGGATTCTTGCTCCTGCAGGTATTTCGGATAGTTGCTTATGCACGGCTGCCAGTGTCGCACCACTGGAGATCCCGATAAAGATTCCCTCCTCCTGCGCAGACCTGCGGGCAAAGAGATACGCTTCCTGTTGCTCCACTGCAATAGTACCGTCAAGTACCGACCGGTCGAGGGTTCCGGGAATAAACCCCGGTCCGATGCCCATGATCTTATGCGGTGCGGGCTCTTCCCCTTTGATCACCTGTGACTCGGCAGGTTCTACAGCAAATACTTTAATGTCTTCCATCTCCTTTTTTAACACCCTGGCCACACCACTGATATGCCCGCCGGTCCCCACACCTGTGATCATGTAATCCAGTCCCTCCGGGAAATCCTCCAGGATCTCATGTGCTGTGGTACGCTCATGGATGCCCGGGTTGGCAGGATTCTCAAATTGCGAAGGAATCCAGGCATTGTCGATCTCATCCCTGAGTTCTTCAGCCCGTGCAATGGACCCCTTCATCCCTTTGGCCCGGTCGGTAAGCTCGATCTCGGCACCGTATGCGCGCAGTATGCTCCTGCGTTCCACCGACATCGATTCCGGCATCACCAGGATCACCCGGTATCCCTTCACCGCACCTACCATGGCAATGCCGATCCCGGTGTTCCCGGAGGTGGGTTCGATGATCACACTGCCCGCTTTGAGCATTCCTTTTGCCTCTGCATCTTCGATCATGGAATGCGCAATCCGGTCCTTGATGCTGCCACCGGGATTGGCGCGTTCCAGTTTGACCCAGACTTCGTGGTCGGGGAACAGTTTGCTTAATCTTACATGGGGTGTGTTTCCAATCGTCTCGAGTATATTGTTGTATTTCATGGTTGAAAATTTTATTGCACTTCCCGTGCAAAATTATGATTTGGTATTTATGTTAACTGGTATTTTATCTGACCTCCACTCATCATAAGTTCAACATATTCCAACCGGAGGATACAGATACTGATTTTTAGATGACGTAATCAATCGGCGTGGTAAAATCCTTGTGGTCCTTTACCACCACGCGGTGCTGTCGATACACCACTGAATGGGGCAGCACACTTTCGGTGATCCAGGTATTCCCACCTACCACGGTATCATGACCAATGGTAGTATTGCCTCCGAGGATCGTGCTCCCTGCATAGATCACCACGTTATCTTCTATGGTAGGATGCCGCTTGGTCCGCGCCATATCCTTTTCCACGGTAAGCGCACCCAGGGTCACCCCCTGGTAGATCTTCACATTCTTCCCGATTTCAGCAGTTTCGCCAATTACGATCCCGGTTCCATGGTCGATAAAAAAAGGCGAATTAATCTTTGCTCCCGGATGAATATCGATCCCGGTCTGCCCGTGCACATATTCCATCATCACACGGGGCAGCAAAGGCACCTTCAGTTTATAGAGAATATTTGCCATCCTGTACACCGAGATACAATAGAATCCCGGATAGGCCAGGATCACCTCTTCCACACAACTGGAGGCCGGGTCAAACCGCGCTATCGAGACTGCGTCCTCCATCATGGCATCATAGGCCTTAGGCAGTTCAGCCATAAATTTTGCTGCGATCAGCTCGGGTGAACCAGGTATAGAATTCCGGATGGAAAACAACAAATCCTTCAGCTCCAGTTCACATCGCTGCAGCTCCATATGCACTTCGTTCTCTTCAATCTTACAATCCAGTTTTATGGGGAACAGCAGGTGCACCATTGATTCAACAAAGGCATGCGTTTTTACCATCGAAGGAGCCTCCATGCAGTATCCCTTATTCATGGAACTCAGATGCTTCGCAAATTTCTTCAGATCACTCATGTGATTTCATTTTTTTCTGTATAAACGC
>CAZOXI010000221.1:0-1282 GCA_964583445.1 uncultured Bacteroidaceae bacterium
TTTCATCATCCTCTGCCAGCAGTATGCGGTTTTTAATCTCATTCATAGTTACTACTTTTCAGTATATAACGGTAAGTTAATAAAAAATGTCGTGCCTCTATTCATTTCGCTGGAAAGCCTGATCGTGCCTCCATGTTGCTCCACAATCAACTTCACATAACTCAATCCCAGTCCAAACCCTTTCACATCATGCACATTACCGGTAGAAACGCGGTAAAACCGGTCAAACACCTTCTTCTGATCATCTTTCGAGATCCCGATCCCATTGTCTTGCACACTGAAACGAAAACGCTCGGTGCTGTTACTCATCTTCACCGTAATTTCCGGTCGCTCCCTGCTATATTTCACTGCATTGTCGACAAGGTTCGTAACCACATTCATCATATGTACCTTGTCGCCCAGTACCCTGTCTTCGGCAGATTCATCGATCACTTCCAACCTGCCCTGGTTGTTCTCAATCTGCAGCCTGAAATTCTGTATTACTGTGGTGATGATCTCACGCATCGAGAGGGGAACTTTCTTCAGTACCAGGTGTCCCTGGTCCAGGACTGCCATCTGTAGCACCCGTTCCACCTGGTAACCCAATCGTTTGCTCTCGGTCTGAATGATCCTGGAAATATGATCCAGGTTCTTCTTTTCTCCGGGTATGGAATTGTCACTTAACATCTGCGAAGCCAGGCTGATGGTTGAGATGGGTGTTTTGAGTTCATGTGTCATGTTATTAATGAAGTCATTTTTAATGTCTGACAATTTCTTCTGTCTGAAAATTACATACAATGCGAACGTGAACAACACAACCATCAGCAATGTCAGCACCAGGCTGGAAGTGCCCAGGAAACCAAGAGATCCCCGTACAAGGGATTTCTGTTCGGGAAAATAGACATACAGGTAGGTCGACTCATCCCGGATCTCGTTCTTCATTAATGCGGTCCTGAAATAATAGTGATCCGTGGAAGTATTAAAATTTTTCGATGAGTAGACTTCCTGGTTGTTATCGCGCATTACGGTATACTCATAGTTCAGCGTAATTCCGCGGTCAAGCAGGTTCCCGGACAATACATTTTCCAGCTGCCCTTGTCCTATGCGGTCCTCGAAGGGTACATCTTCCAGCAGCATTTTCTTCATGATGGTATGGATCATGCCTTGCTGGTATTTCATGAATCGCTCCAGTTCTTTTCCGGACTCCATGTCACTGAATTCAGATAAATTAATGGTATCCACCCTATTGTCCCCGGTGCGCCGGACCACGATAACAGTATCCCCGATGAGTTCCACTACCTCC
>CAZOXI010000221.1:1292-5992 GCA_964583445.1 uncultured Bacteroidaceae bacterium
GTGGCCCCGGTCTCTCCTCCTCATCTATGATCACTTCAGGTGGATCATCATCGAATTCTGCATGCCGTTCCATCTCAGAAACGGGCGCACGTCGCTCCCTGATAATCGTATTTAAACGACTGGTGGTATAATAGTTCTCGAGCTGACGGGATACATCTGTGAGTGTATTATTTACCAACTGCTGAAATTGTTTATCCTTCAGATTAATGGCATTTTCGACCCAACTGATCTGTATGTACACAAGTCCCAGCAATGTGAGACTCAGTGCAATGGTAAGTATCCACAATATCCGCTTGCTCATAAAACAAAGATAGGACTACTTTTCCCAGGAACTCCAACAACTTAACAATCTTTAACATCTGTTAAGGGTTCCTAACGCTTTTCTGACCTACATTTGCATAAGAACAATCAAGTAAAACAGTTTAGGTTTAGGTTTAGGTTTAGGGTGCGTTAAAGGGGGCTGTCTGCTGCTGCAGGGGGCCCTTTTTCTTTTTCAGGATTAGGGAATAAAATGCTACATTCGTTCTTAGACATTGCTTACAGGTAATCGCCTGACGTATTTTCAGGAGCTAAAAAATAAATCGAGCTTTGTGAGACGCGTAGGATCATACCCGCAAAATGGATCTTCCCATGGCACGAACGTCCTATCATAAGGTACTTGGCTTGCAACCGGGCGCAGGCAAGACAGAAATCAAGAAAGCCTATCGCCACCTGGCAAAAAAGTTCCATCCCGATGTCAATGCTACTGCAGATGCTGCGGAAAAATTCCTTGAGATCACTAAGGCATATGATGAACTGCTTGGAGCAAAGACCATCCCGTATCAACACGACCGAAGCTATGACAAGGCCGAACAGATCATCAGGAGAGAGCGGGAAAGAGCAAAAGACCGGGAAAGAGCAAAAACCCGGGAGAAAGCAACGGTCCGGGAAAAAGCAAAAGCATGGGAACGAAAGCGTGTCAGGCAAGAGGAAGAAGCGGACAGGCGATTCAGGGAAAGCGGATGGTATGATCTGTTGGTCTTGTCAAAGTTTGCCTGGCATTTACTGCTCCTGGCCGGAAGCATTGCCTCGATAATAATTCCGGTAATCCTGGGGCTCCTCATTGAACCTGCAGCATTTTTAGCAACTGTCTATTTTGTGATCATCGGAGTATTTGGACTGTGGCATATCTACAGTAAACGCAATACTTGGTTCAGGTTGCGCCCATTAAATACCAACCGGGAGAAGTGCATTGCATACTTAAAAAAAATAAAATGGATGCGTTAACTACCAGAGATGTAATTTCCCTCTTTCTTTTATCTTCCCGAGATCGACAGGCACACACATGCGGACCGCAGGGATACTATTGACTGTACGGATCAATTCATTTATGTCATCAGGAACAATCTCTCCCTGTATATGGAGAAAATAGTCTATGTTCTTCAATTCAGGCAAAAAATAACCTGTGGTAGTTCGATTGACGATCAGTCGAAAGGTCAGCATTCGTTGCTCATCCTCAAAAATAAACAGGCTTACCAGCTGTTCACCATCCAGATTTTTGTTGAATATCTCCAGGTCATCCGTACGTGTGAATGATGCATCCATTTGCTGGTTGACCAGCCAGCACAATTTATAATCCGGCTCGTCGGAAACAATACCCAGCAAACAGTAGTCCTCTTCAATCGATACCGATAATTTATGCTTCTTTTGACTCAATTCATTGAATTTTGATGATAAAATTACATAAAATCAATCGATCTTCATCAGGAGAAGAATACACATTCAGGAAATTATCGTGTAAAATCAGAATTACAGGACTTACTCGGAAATTTGCCTGAGCGCAACTTTTGCGGCTTGCTGCTCCGCCTCTTTTTTGGAATCACCCTTGCCATTTCCCGAGTCTACCTGGTCGATGACAACCGTGGAAGCATAGGAAGGGATCTTGCTGCCGGAATCGTATTCTTCGTGACTTGAAAACACCACTTCGCGTTTTTCCTTCTGTGCCCATTCAATCAGACGGCTCTTATAGTCAGAATCCTTCTTCACAATGCTGGTCATGTCAATATGCTTTCTCACCATCCGGTTCCGGAAAAAGCGGACAGCAGTCCGGTAGCCCCTGTCAAGGTAGATCGCCCCGATCAGCGCCTCGAGTGCATTTCCGTATAAATGTTTTGAGGAATTTGTAGTGTGTGACAGCGAAGAGATCATCATGGGAATCCCCATTTTAATCGCGGTGGCGTTCAGGTGTTTCCGTTTCACAATGCGTGCCCGTAACTTGGTCATGAATCCTTCATCCATATGGTCGAATTCATTGTAGATATATTCTGCGGCAATGGCACCCAGCAGTGCGTCTCCCAGGTATTCCAGCCGTTCATTGTTCACATATGTACCATCCTTTAACTGAAAGGAGGCTGATTTGTGTGTAAATGCGGTGCGGTACAGTGAAACCTTCCCGGGTAAAAAACCCAGTAAACGAATAAGATTACGGTAATATGATCTGTCTTTTCTGAATAAATAAACCAGGTACGTGAAGACCCCTTGTATCATCTATTCCTCAAATTTTCGGAAGATCGCGGAAGTATTATGTCCTCCAAATCCGAAGGTATTGCTCAGGCCGACCCTGACCTCTCGTTTTTGAGCAGTATTGGGGGTAAGGTTCAGCTTTGGATCGATTTGCGGATCCACTGTTTTCAGGTTGATGGTAGGAGGTACGACCCCATCCCTGATCGCCAGGATCACAGCCAGTGATTCCACGGCCCCGGCCGCACCTAACAAGTGACCGGTCATGGATTTGGTGGAACTGATATTCAGCTTATAGGCATGCTCACCGAATACCTTTTTGATGGCCTTGGTTTCCGAAAGGTCTCCCAGTGGTGTAGCGGTACCGTGCACATTAATGTAATCGATGTCTTCAGGTGAAATCTTTGCATCCCTGATGGCATTGTTCATTACCAGTATTGCACCTTCCCCTTCTGGATGCGGTGCGGTGAGGTGGTGTGCATCGGCAGATAAGCCGCCGCCCACGAGTTCGGCAATGATATGTGCACCCCTTCGTTTTGCATGCTCCAACTCCTCGACAATCAAACCGCCACCGCCTTCACCCATTACGAAACCGTCACGCGTGGCGTCAAAGGGACGCGATGCAGTTTTATATTCGTCATTGTTGGTAGACAATGCCTGCATGGAGTTGAACCCTCCCAGTCCGGCTTCGTTGATCGCGGCCTCTGATCCACCTGTAATAAAGAGGTCCGCCATATCGAGCCGGATCAGGTTGAAAGCATCAATAATGGCATTTGTCGATGAGGCACAGGCAGATACTGTTGCATAGTTCGGTCCCCGGAACCCGTATTTCATGGACATCATTCCGGCAGCGATATCGGAGATCATCTTTGGAATAAAGAAAGGGCTGAACCTGGGAATACGGTTGTTCGCCAGGAAGCCCTCAATTTCATTCTTAAATGTATCGATACCTCCGATACCGGAGGCCCAGATAATTCCCGCCCTGTCCTTATCGATATCGGCATCTGCCAGTCCGGCCTGCTGGTATGCTTCTTCTGCAGCAACCATACCATATTGTGCATACCGGTCCAGTTTCCTAGCTTCCTTGCGATCGAAGTGATCCATCGGATCAAAATTCTTCAGTTCGCAGGCAAACATGGTTTTAAAGTGCTCTGTATCGAAACGAGTGATCATATCACACCCACTCAACCCATTCACCAGGTTCTTCCAAAATTCCTCTACATTATTGCCGACAGGGGTCAATGCCCCCATGCCGGTTACAACAACCCGTCTCATAACAGAATCAGTTCGATAAATTACTTGGAATTATCTTCGATATACTTGATCGCTTCTCCTACAGTTGAGATACTTTCAGCTTGATCATCTGGGATACCCATGTTGAATTCTTTTTCGAATTCCATGATAAGCTCTACAGTGTCAAGAGAATCGGCTCCCAAATCATTTGTGAAGCTAGCTTCCGTAGTTACTTCATTTTCATCAACACCTAATTTGTCAACGATGATTGCTTTTACTCTTGATGCAATGTCTGACATGACTTAAAATTTTAATTAATACTATGTTAATTTCAGCGTTGCAAAGAAATGAAAAATTTTCGACTATTTTCAAAAAAAAAGATGATTTTTATTGGTTTCAGAACCAAACAAATGCATGGAAAAACTATCTTTGGAATATAAATGTACATACATTATTTAACTGTATATGAACAATATAGCTATTTTTGCCTCAGGATCAGGGACCAACGCGGAGAATATCATACAATTTTTTCGAACGGATCCGGATATTCAGGTAAAACTGGTCTGCAGCAATAAACCCGGGGCAAAAGTGCTGGAGCGTGCCCAACAACATGGGATAAAAACCTTTACTTTCAGCAGGAAGGACTTGTATGAAACCGACGCGGTGCTTGACAAGCTACGGGAAGAAGGAATCGATTTTATCGTCCTGGCCGGCTTCCTCTGGCTGGTGCCCGGTAAGCTTGTGAATGCCTATCCCGGTGCCATCATGAATATTCATCCTGCGCTGTTACCCAAATATGGAGGCAAGGGCATGTATGGCGAACATGTCCACGCCGCAGTGATCGCCAATGGGGAACCCAATTCCGGGATCAGCATCCATTTTGTGAATGAAAAATACGACGACGGCGACATCATCTTCCAGGCCACCTGTCCGCTGGAAGGCACCGATACCCCCGACTCTCTGGCAGA
>CAZOXI010000222.1:0-5987 GCA_964583445.1 uncultured Bacteroidaceae bacterium
GAACAGGCTCTATACCGTTCTTGCACCTAATAATGCAGCCTTCGACATGATCGATCCTGCGATCCTGGCCGACGATGAACTGTTCCGGAGGCTGGTCAAATACCATTTCATCAATGGGAAATATAACCTGAAGGATTTTATTGCAGCCGACCTTACCACCTTCAACGAAAAATACCTGAATTTCTCTTTTGAAGAAAACACCAATGACCTGCTCATCGACCAGCAGGCAAAAATTGTTGATCCCGATTACCTCTCCCAAAACGGGATCATCCAGGTGATCGATCAGCCATTGCTTCCAAAAAACAATGTATATGAATCGCTGCTGTATAATGAATATTCCAGGCGGATAGGGACATCTGTTCAACAGTACACGGAAAAAGTGTTCAATAAAGAAGCAAGTACGGCCATCGGGACCACAGAAGATGGGAGGACGGTCTATGATTCTGTGTTCATCTTTTCGAATCCCTTTTTGTATGAGGGATTGGAAATCTTCACGGCGCCATTTTATGACAAGGATTTCAGGTACATCAACATCGAAAATGAAAAAGCACTGTTTACCGTGGTCATCCCGACAAATTTTTCCCAGGTGGCGGATCTTGTGAACCAGCGACCCTATTTGAACAGTCCGCTTGAGGATAAGGATCTTGCAGGTCCTATCCTGGCAAACATGGTCTACCAGGGAGACCTGACCGTAGCAGAAGTTATTGCGGATATTGCAGCCAGGTACGAGAGTTCCAGGGCAGATACCACTGACCTCGAGTATTATTTCAAGGAGCTGCTCGAGAGTGATTACGACATGAACATCAATCTGAGCAATGGGAACCTGTACAGGGTGAACGGATTTGAGTATGACCTCTCCTGGCTCATCAAACCCCGGGGAGGAATACCGGGCGATGGGAGCGAGAATGCCTATCAGAAGGAATTAATTGCCTATGCATCCTCTTCCGGGGAGATCAACAGCATTGACATCGACCAGCGGAACATCCGGTCAACCTTTTTCAGGGCCAAGCCGTATGTTGCACCCGGGGAATCACTATTAATCAATTTCCAGCCGGAAGGAAGCAGTGTTCCCGACGGGTACCTCCCGGATTACGGATTTGCCTACGCAGAACGTGCATCTGGCTTTATCTATGGCTGGGTCGGTGGTGATGTGTTTGATACACGAGACAGGGGAGGATCGGATCCGGTGCTTACCACCCTGAACCATTTGGTGGAAGATGGCGTAAACGCCCATACCTGGGAAATTGAGGTGCCCAACGGTGAATATATAATTTCGATTATCGCTGGTGATGAGGGCAATACCGACCAGGTAAATAATTTCCTTGTTGAGGATGTGAAGATCAAGGACACAGAAGAAGGAAATAATTTTGACTGGTTCGATGACATACCGGTGACCGTCAGTGATGGCAAACTGACCATTGCACCAGACGCTGATGGTAACAACCAGAAACTGATTGCTGTTGAGATCGTATTTCCGGATGTCGGACAGGAGAACAGGGACAGCCTGGCCTATATGGGCAGCTACGGGGAATGGGTAGAGTTCGACCTCAAGGGGCCGTTTTATCCGCTCGATTACCGTTTGATGACCAGGGGAAAGAACAAAGAAAGCGGCACCTACAGGATTGAAATGGAAGGACAGGAGATCGCCGAATATGACTTTTCCGCCAGTCCGAGTGGTGATCTCGATTCGGAATTTGACGAAATAGGAACCGTACGTTTCTTCGGGAAAAAACCCGCTTCAAATGTGAGATTTACATTCCTTGAAACACATCCGGGTGAGAATAAAGATGAACAATACCTGTGGATCCGGGAAATCAAACTGGTTCCAGTCATGGAATAAGAAATTATGAAACAATGACGGAACCTATGAAAAAAACAGTTATACAAAAACCTATGAGGCATTTGATAAAACTATCCGTAATTCTTTTACTGCTCGGTTGGTGCCAGACTGGCAACGGGCAGAGGACGGCTGTAATCAGTGGGCATGTTTTTTCAGCAGAAAGCAACCATCCGATGGAGGGCATAAAAGTGTCGGCAAAACACCGCAAGGTGCAGTCTGTTTCAACAGATACAAATGGTTATTTCGAGCTGAAGGTCGATGAAAAACCTGAAGCCGGTAGCATCATGCTCACCTTTTCATACCCGGGTTACCAGGTAAAAGAGCAATACGGTACGCTGGGTGAAGGTATGAAGGTCTACCTGGTCAGGCTTGAAAATTATTCGGTTGACCACAGCGTATATTTTCCCTACCAGTCAAAAAAATACAGCAACATGACCGGTGCAGTGGAAAAAGTTGAATTCAGTCCCGGCAGCCAGGTGCTGTCCCCGAACTTTGAGCAGCTCCTTCAAAATTCCTCCGCCCGGGTCATCAGCTCATCCGGGGCTCCGGGTGAAGGCAATACCATTAATATCAGGGGCTATGGTTCTGTGTTCGCCGAGGAAAAGCCACTGGTGGTGATTGACGGGCAGGTGTTGGGTAATCTCAGGTTCGAAACAACCACCATGGAAGGATTCTATCATGATCCGCTGATCAATATCGATCCGAGAAACATCGAATCGATTACCATACTGAAAGATGCTGCCTCCACTGCACTTTATGGAGCAAAAGCATCCAACGGGGTGCTCCTGGTCAAAACCAAGGAAGCCAAGGTGGGCAAAACGGAATTTGATATCAACTCCCACTTTGGTGCCAATTTCATGAATAAGCGGATCCCGGTGATCTCCAATGCAGCCTATTTCAAACCCTACCTGCTGGAACAGATGTACAGCAACGGTTTCTTTAAATTTGACGATTACTTTATCGAAAACCCTGAATTTAACCAGTATTACAGGTACAACAATGCTACGGACTGGCAAGAGACCACATTTGGACTCGGGCGGACCGCCGGGGTGAATGTGAATATCACCGGCGGGGATGCGATTGCTAAATATTCCCTGTCTGGAGGCTACCTTCGCGATGAAGGAAGTGTAAACAATACATTTTATAATAGGTTCAATGCAAGGTTCAATGCCGATATTGATATGGCCGAGTGGCTGACTGCCAGCGCGAACATGGGTGTATCCTATTCCAATGGACAGCTGATGCAACAGGGATTGTCCTATGCCAATCCGGTCCTGAACGCGTTGGTGAAAGCACCGTTCCTGGCTCCCTTTATCATCGATTCAATGAGTGTGCCCCTGCCGCTTACGGAAGATGCAGATGTACTTGGATTCTCCAACCCTTATGAAGTCATCAACAGTTCCGAGGTCACACTGAGTGCCTATAATTTCATCGGCACGATCAACTTCAATATGCAGATCACGGACCATCTGCAGGGAAATGTGAGGGGAAGTTCCGAGCGAAACAAGATCAATGATTACGTGTTCATTCCCAACCACGGTTTCTATAACAATGATTATCCCAATTTAAACCAGGTGAAAAAGGGGATCAGCAGCTTCTCTCGCCTGTCCTCTGAATTTAACCTCATCTATAACAATACATTCAATGAAATACATAACCTTGGGGCTACAGCCGGGGTCCGTACATTTGCAGATGAGATCAACCAGGACATCGGTACCGGTGTGGGTACTCCGTCTGATGAGTTCAAGGACCTGGGCACCACCCTCGAAGACGGCAGGACAAAATCAGGATACCAGTACTTTCGCAATGACCTGACCGCTTTTGCAGGATTTTCATATAATCTCCGGGAAGAGTTGTTTGCCGAATTCAGCCTTTCTGCTGATGCCTCGTCCAATGCAGGCAAAGAGACCACTCCCCGGATCATAGGGGTTCCCGTGGCATTTTCCCCGGCAGTGGGTCTGGGGTGGGATGTGTCTGACCGGTTGGAGCTGGATTATTCAAAGCCACTTAATTATTTAAAGCTCAGGCTCAGTGGCGGACAGGTGGCCAACCTGGGATATGATCCCTATATATCCAGGAATTTCTACCTGCCCAAACAGTACTATACGGCTACGGGGTATATCAAGCCGATCCTTGAGAACGAATCCCTGCAATGGGAACGTACCAATAAAATCAATTTCGGGGCAGATATGGCTTTCGCGAAACAGAAACTATTTGTATCCCTCGATCTTTATTACCACAATACAATCGATCTGCTGAACAGCATCAATAGTGACGTGGTGCTGGGAACAGAATACTGGAGCAACAGCGGACAACTGAACACGTTTGGTTCAGAATTGAGGGCCACCTACCGCGTCGTGGAACAAGGAGCGTTCAGATGGGAGACCAACCTGGTGATATCGCAGTATGTATCCATGATCAACCGCATGAAAAAGGAGCTGGTGTATGATTTCGGTGCTGGTCAGAAGATATTCAGCAACAGTACACCGGCAGGAGCTTTCTACGGTTACGAGGTAATAGGAGTTATTGCCTCTGATGCGGAGGCGGACCAGCTCAACCTGAGCCATGCCAATGGCAGCAAATTCAAAGCGGGGGATATCCGGTTCCGCGACCAGGACGATAATGGTGTGATCGACGATGCAGATAGAGTAAACATCGGCAATCCGGCACCCGACTTTTATGGCAGCTGGGTCAACCGGATCAGGTACGGCCAGTTTTCACTGATGGCGGATATATCCTTTGTAGCAGGCAATGAAATCTACAACCATACACGCAGGCAACTTGAAAGTATGAGCGGGTTTGAAAACCAGTCGACAGCCACGTTAAGGCGCTGGCAGATCGATGGACAGGAAACCGACATGCCCACTGCTGTCTGGGGGGATCCGATGGGCAACAGCCGTTTTTCAGACCGGTGGATTGAAGATGGTTCATATATAAGGCTGAAGCGCATTACACTGATCATTCACCTGAATAAATGGTTGAAATCTTCCAGCAACTCAGAATTGTATATCACCGGGATCAACCTGCTGACGCTTGACCGGTACCTGGGATACGATCCTGAATTTGCCTATGGCAGCGGCATCCTGTGGGAAGGCATCGACTACTGCAAGTTTCCGCAGAACAGGTCGGTCATGATCGGCGTAAAATTCAGGTTATAGGGTAATGCTGCGCTGAGACCGGATAACAACAATAAAATAAACAAATTATAACGCATGAGATACCACATAGCAACACTAATTGGCCTGGCAATGATCCTGTTCTTTTGCACATCATGTGAAGAATGGATTTATATCGATCAACCGGATATAATTGAACAGGAACAGGCGTTCAGTGACAAGAATTCAACACGCCTGGCCATGCTCGGCCTGTATGGACTGATGGCTGATTTGACAGAACCGCTTTTTCTTGCAGGGGAAGTCAGGGCCGACCTGGTTGTGGCAACCAAATCAGCAGATGCCTACATCAAGGAGTTCAGCAACAACAGTTTTTCTGCCTCCAATCCTTACATATCACCGAAACCATTTTACACCCTGATTAATAATACAAATGACTTTCTGGCCAGGTTCGGTGAGATGGTTGAAAACCAGGAAATGGATACGGTCGACTATGTGAAATATAAATCAGAGTTGATCGCTATCAGGGTATGGACCCAATACCAGGTGGCAAAGATCTTCGGAAGCTGTAAATACTACACCCATGTACCCACCCCCGGTAGCAGCAAGGAGATCGAATCACTTCCCTATGACAAAGCACTGCTGGAAAAACTTCTCGGTGACATTATGTTTTCAGACACGAACAGTTTCACATCAACCACTGAATCAGACATCTGGAATTCCGTCCGGTTTTCCGATTACTATGTCAATACACTCATGGGTGAATTGTATATGGACCTGGGTGCGTATGAAGATGCCTATGAAAAGTTCAACGAAGTGACCCGCATCGGGGATATTTCCAGCCGGGCTGCACAGCGTTTCAACCTGTCGATGTCTCTCAGGGGTAATGACTGGATGGAAGAACTGTTTCTCAAGAACTGGGAGTCATCTCGGTTACTCGATAATGCAATATTTCTCATTGCATTTGATAATAAATACAACCAGAAGAATGAGCTGTTCAGCTGGACCAGGAGCCTTAATTACCAGGTAGCGCC
>CAZOXI010000223.1:0-5979 GCA_964583445.1 uncultured Bacteroidaceae bacterium
TTGGTGATGTTTTCAACAACAATATCAATAGGTGTATTGAATTTAAGGGTCTGGAAAATCGAACATAAAAATATAAATCAAACTCTTTTTAAAAAACAGTACCGGGTATGCCTCAGCAGGCCGATAGGGGGTAAAATATATTGTAAGTAACATGTAATGAGGAAAATAGACACTGATTGTTAAAAAATCTTAAAGGTTAATTTTATACCCGCCATTTTGAATTTTTACTTTGTCTGTCACCGGCAGGCTAGAAAAACATTACAATTATTATCACCTATTTTTCCAGCTGCACCAGGTCATTCCTGATGGCATAGAGGATCAGGTTAATGGTATTGTTGGTATCGGTCTTCTTGAAGAGGTTGCTTTTGTGTTTCTCGATGGTTTTCGGGCTGATGTGAATGATCTCACTGATCTGCTCATTATTGCGCCCGGTACAAAGCAAACTGAGAATTTCCATCTCCCGTTCGGTGAACAGGGGAGGTGCGGTTCTGGCCAGGCTTTCTTTTCGGATCTTATTCAGCCTGGAAGCCACGGTACGGACGATCTCATCGGAGAAATAATTTCCACCGGCGGCAA
This sequence comes from uncultured Bacteroidaceae bacterium, assembly GCA_964583445.1. Lineage (GTDB taxonomy): Bacteria > Bacteroidota > Bacteroidia > Bacteroidales > M55B112. Next base: position 577 of record CAZOXI010000223.1, read on the forward strand.
CACGGGTCATCGCTGTTTCAAATTCCTCCGGGGTACTGCTTTTCAGCATATAGCCCTCTGCGCCGGCAATCATCATCTTTTCAATGTAATCTTCCTTATTAAAAGTGGTTAATACGATGATCTTCAGATCCGGGTACCTTTTCAGGGCTGCCCGGGTCGCTTCCACACCTCCCATTACAGGCATATTGATATCCATCATCACCAGGTCGGGTTGCACCTCCCCAACCATATCGAGAAATTCCTGGCCGTTGGATGCTTCGTGCACCTTGCCAATGAATGGGAATTCTGCCAACAGCAGTTTCAGCCCGTCACGGAAGATCTTGTGATCGTCTACGATCATTAAGGTGAGTTGATCTTTCATCATGACTCTTGGTATTTGCAGGCGATTACGTTTCAAAGATACAAAAGAGATGTGTTGGTGGTGATCCCCTTGTCGCTTAATCTGTTTTTTTCAGACAGAACACCTGCAAACCTGCTACAACGTGGTGCTGATCAGGAAAGTTGCTGCAAATGCAATGATGGCATACAGTTCCGGGAATACAGCGAGTACCATGGTATTTCCGAAGACTTTATGTCCTGAACCGATTGCGGCTATACCACTGCTGGTGACACCTCCCTGTTTCATGGCCGATAAAAGTCCGACAAAGCCCAGTGCGAGTCCCGCAGCAAAGATGGCTGCACCCTGCAGGGTGGTCATGGAGGCATTGATTACTCCCTGTGAGTTGATGATAAAGAACCCAGCGAATCCATAAAGTCCCTGTGTCCCTGGTAATGCACTCAGCAGCATATAATTACCAAATGCGTCAGGATTCTTCTTGAGGGCACCGATGGCAGCATTGCCGCCCATAGATACGCCAATGGCGCTACCGATTCCGGCGAGTCCGAGCATGAGGCCAAGTCCGACATATGCAAGGATCAAAGCCAGGGTTGGTGATTGAGATGCGATCATAGTTTCCATAGTCTATTGAATTTTTTGTATTAATTATTGATTGTAAATGGTTTATATTTTTTTCCGCCTCCCTCAAAACCTGCGTTTTTATAAAATTCCACGAAAGTGAGGCGCATGGGGTGTATAAAACCGCCCAGCGATGCCATGAAAAGGTTGATGGTATGTCCAAAGAGCAGCAATACAAGGAAGAGCAGCCACCCGATATAGGGAACATTCAACAGTTCCATGGAGATATCATTGAATACAAATCCCAGGATGGCAGAAGAGATGCCCAGGGCAAAGAGACGGATATAAGACAACAGGTCCCCGAAAAACCCGGTCACCATCCCATAGGAGTCCCAGATCCCGGTTCCTATATTTGCCAGGATTCCTCTGTCGGGATTGTTCAGCAGCAGAATGAGCACTCCTGATACTCCGATCAGTCCGTAAAACAGGTAATTGAGGTACGTGCCATCAAGCAGTCCTGCCGCTTTTATGATCATCGTGATGATCAGTATCAGCCAGCCAAGCGTGGATCGTGCATATTTGAAGCCCCTTCTGCGAGAAATATTAAGAATTTTTATAAAAATGGCGAAGAGAATCTGCACGCCTCCGATGAGGATCGCGAGGTAGAACATCTGGAGGGGATCCTGCATCAGGTGCCGGAAGGACCTGATCATGGGAATCCCGGACTCAGCATGTTTCAAAAGGGTTGTTTTATAACTTTCGGTAATCTCGGGTCCGATAGTACTTTCTGTGTTTTCCAGGAATGCTTCCCTGCTTTCAAAATACTCCCCTTCAATGGCACCCAATTGATCCAGCACCCGGGGTGGAAGATTGCTGTTTTCGTATTGGGCCAGGCTTTGTTCCGTAATGGTGTAGCCGCTGTCGATCAGGTTGATCCCAAAGAATGTTCCTGAGAGCAATCCGAAAACGATGGTGGCGATACCGAATAGTTGAACGAGTGACAGGATAGGTTTGAGATCCTTTTTTACCCGAAGCTTCAGAATGGCACCAAAAAGGATAAAGAATACTCCGTATCCAGCATCTCCCAGCGCAAAACCAAAAAATATCATGAAGAAGGGTGCAAAATAAGGGGTAAGATCCAACTCCATGTAATTGGGCAGGTCGAACAGTTTACTGATGGGTTCGAATAATCTTGAAAACCGGGAGTTCTTAAGTTCAACCGGTGGTGCTTCGCCTTCTTCGGGCGGACGCACCAGGCTAACCACCTCTTCGTTTTCCAGGAATTGATCCAGTTTACGTTTGGCAGATTCAGGTACCCAGCCTTCAAGGACCATCAGGTGATCATCTGAAACGCTGCGGCTGTCTAAATAGGCTTCCCTGAATGTAATTTTGTCTTCCAGGTATTTGCGATAGCTGAGAAGGGCCGGAACCGCATCCTGGCTGAATTCTTCCACCTTTTCCTGTAGGGCTGACTTTTCTGCTTCAAGGTGTTTGTACTCCTTCTGCAGATCTGAAAGGGGCAGGGATCCCGGGTCTACAGGGTCTGCATTAATTGTTGTCGCTTCACGTTCTTTTGTGATCACAAGGAAAAAGCGCTTGCCGTCCTGTTCGTTGACATGAAACAGGTGGTGCTGCGCTTCCCATTCCGGATCAAACTGGCTGGCGGTACATTTGTAGAGGTTAATTTCATACCCTGCCCGGCTAAGTTTTTCCAGGTCGTCTGTGCTGAAGTCGCCCCATGGCTCCAGCCTTTCAATTTCCAACTGGATTTCATCCAGTTCTGTTTCCATCTCACGCACCTTTTCTGCAAGATATTCTGTTTTTTCCAGGGTTTGCAAGATGCCTTTATGGTCAAAGGAATCCTTTTCTTCTTTGTATTCCGAATCCTTTTTACCTTGTTGGAGTATTGTCAGGGCGGTATTAATCCGTTCGATCAGTTCGTGGTCGTCACTGAGTTCTTCTTCCTTGTTAATTCCTTCCCGCTCAATGACATCCAGTACACCGAGTTGTCCCAGTTTCTCAAGGAAATTCTTGTAATCCTTGTGAAAGACAATAAACGAATATTTAAACATTGGGAGAATCATAGGCTTGCCTCCGTTGCTTTCTGTTGCCTGTTTTTAACAATCTTCTGGGCCGCTTTGGCCAGGTTATCTTCATCCTCAAGATATCTTTTTATCTTCAGGATGGCATCCTCATATGCAGGAATCTGCACCTTCTCATACAAGTTGACTTTCTGTGTGGTCTTTTTCCTGGCATATTCCAGCAGTTCAAGCTTTTCCTGGGCCAGGTCCTGCTCTATGACAAGCGTAAGCAGTTTTTTAAGGTATTCTATGCCATCCAGATACCACTTCGGACGAGCGAAGACATTGAATGCAACCTCGTCGAAGATCAGCTCATCAAGTTCGGGAATTTTGACACCGGCGATCTTTTTATACCTGAGCTTTACTTCGCGGATACGAACCAGTGAGTCATCGAATTCATGCCACATCATCAGGTCCTTTTCTCTTTCCCTTATAGCAGCCTCCTGGTCGGTGGCAAGTGTTTCTGCCTTTTTTTTGGCAGCCTTGACCTCCATTCTCAGCGCTGCCTCCTTGTTTTTGAGTGTAGGCAGGGCCCTGAGCCGGATTTTCAGCTGCTTGTCGAGTAACTGGAGATAGGTTTTGTTATATTGAAATTTCAGGTTCATTTGCTCCTCTTCAGATTATCCGGTTTCCGAAATCAATTTTCCGCCGGCCAGTACTTGTCTGTCAGGTCATCGCGAATTCCCACTTCGTTCTTTGAAAAATATTTCGAAAGAAGTTTCCAACCTTCATCCAGCATCTCGTCAACTGACAGGTTGACGTCAACGGCAAGCAATTTCTCCTTGTAATCCTTCGAAAATCCAAGCGTTCGCTCATCGTATTCAGTCAGGTCAAATCCGTTTTCCTGTTTTGTTCTTGCATTGACAGCATCGGCATAGAGCCTGATTGATGTATTCATGATCTGCGGATGGTCCTCCCGGGTCTGGTCACCGATCACCAGCTGCTTCAACCTGGAAAGGGAGCGGAACGGATCGATCAGTACCTTTCCTACTTCTGTATCCCGGCGCAGGAAGAGCTGCCCCTCTGTGATATAACCTGTATTATCAGGAATGGCATGCGTGATATCGCCTCCCGAAAGGGTTGTTACGGCAATAATGGTAATCGAACCGCCGTCCGGGAACTGAACCGCTTTTTCATAGATCTTGGCCAGGTCGCTGTATAAAGAACCAGGCATACTATCCTTGGAGGGAATCTGGTCCATCCTGTTGGAGACGATGGAAAGGGCATCTGCATACAGGGTCATGTCTGTTAACAGGACCAGCACTTTCTGATTCAGTTCTGATGCATAATGTTCAGCAGCAGAGAGGGCCATGTCGGGTACCATTAATCGTTCCACTGGTGGGTCTTCTGTCGTGTTCACGAATGCAATGATCCTTTCCAGGGATCCTGCATTCTGAAATGTTTTTTTGTAAAACAGGTAATCATCATTGGAAAGTCCCATTCCGCCCAGGATGATCTTATCTGCATCTGCGCGCAATGCCACCAATGCCATGATCTGGTTGAATGGCTGATCGGGATCGGCAAAGAAGGGTATCTTCTGCCCGGTCACCAGCGTATTGTTCAGATCGATCCCTGCAATACCTGTCGAGATTAGTTGTGATGGCTGCTCCCTTCGCACGGGATTGACCGAGGGCCCCCCGATTTCACGCTCATCCCCGGTCAGTTCCGGACCGTCATCAATCGGATCACCATAGGCATTGAGAAAACGTCCTTCCAGGTCGGCGCCGATCCTGAGTGAAGGGGGACGCCCCAGGAACATTACCTCGGCGTTGGTGGGAATCCCTTCCGTACCGGAAAATACCTGGAGGGTTATTTCATCTCCAACGATCTTTACTACCTGGGCCAGCCGGCCATGGACGATGGCCATTTCTTCATAGCCGACATTGTCAGCTTTCAGCGTACACGTAGCCTTGGTGACCTGGCTGATCTTTGTGTATATCTTTTGAAATGCTATCTTGTTCATACTTCAACAGTTCTTTGATTGATGGTCTTTTCGAGTTGGTTTTCGTAATCCCGAAATTGTTCTGACTTGAATTCGGAATAATTCATTTGCTTCATAAGGTTGATCACTTCCCGGAAAAATGCTGACACCTCTTCAAATTTTGCGAATTCAAATTCTTCGTTTATAATTCCCAGGACCTTCTTGAGCATATATTCCTGACGCTCCAGCGGAGTCATCCTGTCGATTTCATCAAACCCATCCTGCTGGAGGATGATAAAATCAATCAGCTCCGACTTCCAGAAGAGCACATGATGTTCGATCGGTACCCCGTCGTCGCCAAGAATATTGATCTGTTCCATCACCTCTTTACCTTTGATCACAATATCGCGCGCCTGCTCCACCATGTTGGTCCAGTTTTCTGAAATGGTCTCTTTCAGGGATTCTTGCAGTTCTTCGTACTCCATGTATTTAGAATAGCTGTCGAC
>CAZOXI010000224.1:0-5973 GCA_964583445.1 uncultured Bacteroidaceae bacterium
GCCTCCCGGTGTATTGAAAAAGTACAGGAATACGGTCGCATCGGCATCGGAGGGGTGTGTGACCACAGACTGATCTTGCCTATTCTGGGTGTTTGATCTCTGTTACACCGGTATAAGCGCCGCTTCGGGTGTGCTCCGGATGAGGACTTATCCTAAAGTAAGCTGGTCGTTGTATTTTGCCTATATTTATAAGACAGAAATACTGCTGACATACATTTTAAAATATTTCAAACTACAATGAGTAAAAAGGCAGCTTTGGTACTATCGGGCGGAGGTGCCCGGGGGATGGCCCATATCGGTGTGATTGAGGAACTGGAAAAGCGCAATTATGAAATTGTGTCGGTGACCGGCACATCGATGGGTTCCGTGGTGGGTGCGGTCTATGCCATGGGAAAGCTGGAAGAGTTCAAGGCGTGGCTTTTCTCGCTGGATAAGATGAAGGTGTTCAGGTTGATGGATTTTACACTCAGCAAGCAGGGGTTGATGAAGGGAGAAAAGGTACTGAACAGGATGAAGGAGTTTATGGAAGACCGCAACATTGAGGACCTGGATATTCCGTATGCTGCCGTGGCAGTGGATCTCCTGAACAAACGTGAAGTCGTCTTCAGGGAGGGCAAGGTATATGATGCGATCCGTGCCTCCATTGCCATCCCGGGTATATTAACGCCAGTGAAAAAAAATAAAACGCTGCTGGTGGATGGCGGTGTGATGGATAACGTACCGGTGCGGCATGTGCAAAGACAAGGTGACGAGCTGGTCATCGCGGTAGAAGTGAATGGCGGACTCAGCGTGGAAAAGGAACCGCAGACGAAAGAAGCACAGGAGGACCACCGGTTTTTCCTCCAGAAACAGCTGGGCGGATTGTATGCATACCTGGGCATCACAAGTCATCCCAAAAGCGAGGAGAAGCTGGGGTACCTCGACCTGATCAACAGGACGATCTCGTTGATGACCCATGAAATGGGGCTGCTCTCCCTTGAGAAGTATCCGCCCGATATCCTGGTCCAGGTATCAGGTGAAGGATGTGGTATCTTTGACTTTTACAAGGCCAAAGAGATTATTGAACGAGGCCGAAAGGCAGCATTCAAAGTACTCCGGGAACAAGAAATTTCTTATTGAAGGGCGTTGATGCACCTTGTATAAAGCCCCATTGTCTTATATCGGGTATTCCCAACACAGGGAATTGCTTTAATGATTCAATTCATGCGTTTTATCAAAAATTAGAAATCATCCCCTTGTTTTGGAGAGTTAATGTATGAAGTATGGATTTTTTTGTATGAAGTACCTGTTCTGTTGAGTGAGTTGCCTGATTGAAAAATAGCATAATTTACGATTGCAACGTATTCATTTTTATAGGTTTACTGTTGATAGTTGTTTACATGAAAATTAGGCTGTTTGATCAAAGTCATCGTGGCGAACTGACCGAAAAAACATAAATTATTGCTTTAATAGTAAATCCCAAAAAATTACTTCTATGAATACCCTCCATCTTTTCCTGTTCAGACTTGCGATTATTTTCCTCTTCCTGACTCCGGATGCTGCCCTTGCCGCAGATCACTTCCGGTCGCCGGATTTTTCTACTGTTAATCTGGTTGCACAACAACTGTCCTTTGATGCAGAGGATGGCGACCTTGTCATTCTATCAGATGCGAAGGGAAGACTTGAATTTGGTGAAGTATATGTAAGAGATGCCAGGACGAAACGGATCTATTTAAAGAATCGTGGTGATGCTGCATTGCGGATTGACTCAATCGTAAGTACAAATCAGGACTATTATATTTCTCCTGTCAGATTTAAAAAGCCTGTTGACGAAACCGATAAAGCAGTATATGATGATTGGGAAGACCAATCCAAAGGAGATTCATACGAGATCATTGAAGGAGATTCGTTAGAAATAGCAGTAATCCTGATGCCGGAAAAAGCAGTCGACCAGGAGGGGAGTTTAATAGTGTACTATAACAGTACAGAGGAAAAGAGTATTTCCCTGAGTGGGAAAGGGGTAGCAGATTATCTAAATGTTCAGATTCAATCTGTCGAAAGTGAAAAATTCCCGGATGTTTATGCCAATGTGCTTGTGGATACACTCGGTACGGGTATCAATACGCTCACTGCCTCCAATTTCCGGATATTTGAAAACAATGATCTTCAGACCAATAAGGTTGTTATTACACCTCCAGGTCAGAGTGGTGGAGCAAGACTCGCAGATATTGTCTTCATCATGGATAACAGTGGAAGCATGAGTGGAGAACAAGCTGCGATAAGCGATAATGTGATCAAGTTCGTCACCGATCTGAACAATTCAGGAGTAGATTTTGCACTGGGGTTATGCCGCTATGGACAGGGAGCTTCAGGGGGAGCCCCACTCATCCAGGATAACGGAATATTGACGAAAGATCCGGAATATTTTAAAAATGAAGTCTGGACAAGAAATATTGCAAGTGGAGGAACGGAGCCGGGATACGCTGCAATAAAGACATCTGTAAATGAATTTGCTTTCAGACCAGGCGCGAAAAAAGTAATTATCATTATTACCGATGAGACGCCAGCCCAGGGAGCAGTAGGAGTGGATGAAGCACTGGCTGCATGTACGGATAATTCTGCAACACTGTTTGCACTGACCCAATCATCACTTTATGATCGTTTTACTCCAATCACTTTCCCGACCAACGGAAAGACATTTAATATATATTCACCTTTTGATGAAATTTTGAATTTTATTACCGACCTGGTTTCAAGCACCTACCTGGTGCAATACCGGTCTGATCATCCTCTAAATGTTGATGAACTATATACCCTGGAGATCCAGGTTGAATATGATGGGAACACAGCCAGTGATATTATTTCATTTCACCCCATCAAAGCACCCAGGATAAGCCTCACAAATGCTACGAAAAGCCTTCACCTGCAATCCTGGGGACAGGGTACATCTTTTAATATCGAGGCATTGATCACAGATAAAGTAGAGCCATTTGTCCAGTCTGCCAGGGTATATTTCAGGACTGCAGGACAATCAGCATACCAGTCTGTTAATATGACTGAAACCTCCACTGATATATATTCTGCAACCTTGCCTGCTGCTGCAGCCCAGGAGCCGGGATTGGAGTATTATATCGAAGCATCTGACGGACAGGCCACAACCACAATGCCCTCAGATGAGCCAACGCTTAATCCCTACCAAATTGCAATTCTGCCGAATGAAGCACCATTTATTCAGCACGACACAATCTGGTACTGCATGAAGGATCAATCTATAACGGTGGAAGCTGAAATTACGGATCATACAAACAGCCTGGCATCAGCTTACCTGTATTACAGGAGAGAAGGGCAATTGATCTATAATGACCTTCAAATGACATCCAGTGGTGGAGATCAGTTTGCGGCTGTAATCCCTGCTGATTTTGTAGCAGATCATGCAATAGAATATTACCTCCTGGCAAAGGATAATTTTGGGATTGGAAACTATATTGGCTGGCCAGATCATCCACTGCTGATCGAACAGGTGGGCGTTGTAGAAACCATCACCATGACCGATGATCCTTCCGGTGTTAACGATTATATTAACGATATTATGCCCGGGGGTAAAATCTATAAGTACTATATTCTCAGGGATGAGGCGGGTGCAGTTATCCCTTCCCTGGATAATGCCATGGATGTAGCGTATCCATGTGAAATTAACGGGAAACAGGTAGATCTTGAATGTGTTATAAAGGGAGAAGATACACTGGTTGTCAGTATTTCCAGCGGCGATCTTCCCATCCTGGCAGGAGATTATGCTGAAATTATGTATGGAGAATACCTGGAGGTAGACAAACAACTTTTCAGGGTACAGGCAGTGCCTGCTGCATACCAGGTTGACATGAAAAATAACTATAGCAATACGTCTTTTGATTTCTATGCCGGAGCCAGCCTTGGAGCAGGAGTATTGATTGGAGGAGGAGGCGTCGGGGTAACTGCAGCCGCTGCAGAGATCAGTGTCAAAGGGTCCGGGGGTATTGGTCTGAATATTTCGATAAACGGGGATCTTGATTATACCATGAGCCGAAGAATGCAGGCTTCGATTGCTGCTTCTGTCACAAGTCCGAGTGTAACTTTGCCAGTGGAGAATCTTGTAGATGTAAAAATGGGTTTGTATGGAGGTATAGAAACTAAATTTCTTTATGGGCAGTCTATTCACTTAGGGCATGATGCAAATGATGACCTGGTGAAACTTGCAAAGGCCGGGTTTATCCTCGAAACAGCCACACTGGGTGACTTCAATTTTGGTCCCACGGCCGGAGTTTTCCTGAAAGCAGTCAGGAAAACTTTGCTGAATTACAGTAATGCAGACGCTGCGATAAAACAATACATGTATGAACACTTCAAAGGTCACGGCACGGATATCAACGCAGGTATAAAAGTGGGAGTTGAAATCCCGCATAAGGAAAATAAGAAAACGGAGACAACAGGCATCAGTCTCGTGGATTTGAGTATTGGAAGTTCAGTGAGCTCAAAGGATATCTGGTATCCGGATATGCCTTCTTATTACAAGTATAATTGCCAGGTAGCCAGTCAGTTTGAGCTGTCTGCACTCTCATTTGATCTGCCCTTTGACAACTATTCTGCACTCAATGTCTCTGCCTTTAAGTTCAAGAATGTAAACATGATTAATTATTCCATCCTGTTTGTAGATGATGGAATTGAATCTATGTCAGTGACCCTGGAGGGTTCAAATGATATGTCCGTTTTAAATGCAAATGTAGCATTTGATAATTATTACAGGACATACGATCTGCCTGCCAAAGCATTGCAGGATATTGCGAATCGTTTTGCGGAGGTTGATGACCAGGCGTTTCTGCTAACAAGAGCTCCATCTCATCCACTTAAAATTGGCGCGAAAACACTGATGAACAATCTCGGGTATGCATTGCAGGCAGCAGGGGATGCATATCTACCCGGTGATGAACCCATCCGTGTAAGTAATTTTGAGGATATTGGCATTGGCTATACACTGCCCATCGATATCAATCTGGCTGCAGCACTGGGTTTAGGTTTCAAATTGAGCCTGGGACTGGAGTTTTCATATTTCAATTCGCAGGAAAGGCTGGCCAGGGAAGAGTTGATGATCGGGCAGCAAAATTATGTCAAGGGTGATTATAATTATTCTTTCAACCCACAGGTCACACTCAAAGATTTGATGAACGATGTGATGACATCGGCCGGTTACCTTGCAAAGGAGGCAATTAATAACCTTGTTGATGAATTTGTTGCAGTGTTTAAAAAGGCCGGCGAATTTTTAGTTGAAGTGGGCAAAGAAACATGGGAAGTCATCAAGATATCAGGTCACTTACTTTCCGGTGGTACTTTAAAAATAGATCATTACGAGCCCTGGACGGATATTGCTTATGACGTTCCTTTTTCCAGCGCTGTCACCAAGCATACATATCACTCGAAAGGGGTAATATACAGCGACGGTTCAAAAAGCAGCAGGACTGCTATGTTAACGATAATAAGCAGGGCATATAATATTACTTACCTGGATGATAATGACCAGGAGATCAAAGTTTTTGAAAACGGGTTTAAAGTTTCGATACCTGTGAGTGACTCCTTGCTGGTTGCGCGGGAATTTACATATGATCATAAGCCGTTGGCTCGCTTGTATTATTACAACAGCGATTCCATCAGTTGGGAGGAAGTGAGTTCTGAAATAGAAAATGATACTGTCACTGGCAGGGTATATCAGCCCGGAACCTACGCGCTGGGCATTGTGACCTCACCGGACCAGGATAATACTGCACCCTATATCTGGGCGCTGGAACCTGATAAAGGAAGTGTTATATCAACCGCCTACCCATTGCTGGAGGCAAAGATAAAAGAAGAGAACTATGGAAGCGGGCTCGACATGGGCAAGATTTCAATGACATTGAACGGGGATACATTAGACTTAAAAATCTATAATCAAAATTAGGAAAAGTGATGTAAATTGTTTATATTCAA
>CAZOXI010000225.1:0-546 GCA_964583445.1 uncultured Bacteroidaceae bacterium
CTCCCACTCAGAAGATCAAACGGTTCAGGTACAAGGAATAACCTGGCTATCATGTGGTTCAGGCACAAAAAATAACCCGGTTATCAGGTGCTGCAGGCCTGAAGAACTGCGTGGTGTGTCAAGTGATTGATTTTCAGGGGGCGATTGGTGTATCAGACGGTTGAGAGAATGGTGTCCAGGTTCTCGAATTTCATCCGGTAATCTTCAATGGATCTTTGAATGAGGTCAAGGGCCTCTTCCTTGTTGTACAGGTGGGTAATCTCCACGTCGGCAGGACTGCCCGGAAGGTCTTTATAGGTGAGGAAATAGTGCTTCAGCCGGTCCACCACGCTCTTGGGAACATCACCAACATCTTCAAATCCCTGGTAGAGTGCATCGTTGTTCAATACCGCGATGATCTTGTCATCCGCCTGGTTGTTATCGATCATCCGGAACCCCCCGATCGGACGTGCCTTGACGAGGATATCACCGTGGGTGATCTCTTTTTCCGTCAGGATGCAAATATCAACCGGATCCGAATCACCGATGATCTTCTCGTTGCCGGTT
>CAZOXI010000225.1:556-5969 GCA_964583445.1 uncultured Bacteroidaceae bacterium
TTTCACCACTAAAGGTCTGTGGAATAAATCCATACAAGGCCGGAACCGTGTTGGAGTATTTCTGGGGCCGGTCGATCTTCAGGTATCCTGAGATCTTATCCACTTCATACTTCACAGTATCCCTGGGCACCATTTCAATAAAACAGGTAACGATTTCGGGTATATCATCCCCGATATCTACCCCGTGCCAAGGATGTGATTTATAACGCAGTCCCATGAGCCTGCCAATGGGATCCATTAACTTATTTGACATATCTTCCTATATTGGTCCTCATTCAACAATCCAGTAACAAATTAGTTGCATTTTCCAGAGCGTTTTTTCTGCTGCCCTTCAACATGATCAGTGCATTCCCCGGAGGTTCATGCTCCAGGTACCTCAGGCATTGGTCCAGGGTATTGAAAAAATGGAAGGGGAATTCAGGATTTCCTTTGAATTTACTGAATCGTTCACCAACGAGCATCACAACATTGATGTTGCTTTCAGCGAGGCGCTTCAAAAGTGCCTCATGTTCCTTTTGTTCATCCTCGCCAAGCTCGAACATATCACCCAGGATAGCTATTTTATTGGGCTGATGCCATTGTTCGAATTCATCAAGCGCCAGGTGCATACTGGAGGGATTTGCATTGTAGGCATCCAGGATAAGTGTATTGGTTTTTCCTTTGATGGTTTGTGACCTGTTATTCCGTGGCACATAAAGCTCCAGGGCATCAGCAATAGCTTCCGGTGGCACCTTCATGAATATCCCTGCAGCAGCGGCGGCAAGCAGGTTTTTGAAATTATATGCCCCGAACAATCCCGACCTGAGGGGATATTCATTATTTTGATGGGTAAATGTCCCCTGAATACGATCGCCGGATCGCTGCATGTGCCCGTCCACATCAAAACCTGTCCCCTGTCCGTATGAGAACACATTCAATTGTCTCTCGCGGACCATAGAAGCCAGCACGGGGTCGGACAAATCAGCAATGACTGTTCCATCGTTTGATGCCAGGTAATCATACAGTTCGCCTTTTCCACGCCTGACACCTGCAAGACCGCCAAACCCTTCGAGGTGGGCTTTGCCGATATTGGTAATGATACCCATATCGGGGGTAGCAATTTGGCAGAGCACCGCGATCTCTCCCTGGTGATTCGCACCCATCTCAATGATCGCGAGTTGCTCGTCCTTAATTTTCAGCAGTGTAAGCGGCACGCCGATATGGTTATTCAGGTTACCTGCTGTGGCAAGAACGCGGTATTTCTTTGACAGTACTGCATGAAGCAATTCCTTGGTAGTGGTCTTCCCATTGCTGCCGGTGATCGCCAGAACCTTTCCTCTCCACTCCTTCCGGTGGTAAGCGGACAACTGCTGAAGGGTATCAAGTGCATCGTTCACGACGATTACCCGATCGCGACCCTCCATGGAGGAGCGGTCGGCGACAGCCCAGCTACACCCCCTGGCAAGCGCATCTTCGACAAAATTGTTGCCATCATAATGTTCACCTTTCAGCGCAAAAAAAATCTCATTCCCCAGTATGGAACGGGTATCGGTTGTGACTCCCGAGGATGAAATGAATTTATTGTATAAGGATTCAATCGACATATCGCGTCAATAAGATTCGTCGGGTAAACCTACATAAAATAGACGGATCTTCCACAACAAACAGTACACCTATAACTTTTTTTACAGGCAGGAGCTGCCCACACAGGATCAAAGAAAAATAATTACAAGGGTTGGGGGAGGACAGAGGTTGAAGTAAAAACCGGCAAAAGGCTGCCCCGGTAGGAGACAGCCTTTTGCTAAAAATTTTTTTAAGAATTATTAAAATCCTGTTGGCGTACCCACACGCGTCATGGCACATCTGAATCCCAAATCGTCGCGTGCTTCAGTCTGTTTCAGGAACCTGCGCTCGCCGGGGCTCAGCCAGTACGCCCTGTCTTTCCAGGAACCGCCTTTATACACCCTTACATCGTCTGCAATGAGTGAAACCTGTTCGTCCTGATCATTGATATACATGTCGGAAGTACCCTCATATCCAACGGTATCCTTCTCACCAAAACGTTGCACGGACCTGGCATCTCCGTCCCTGTAATTCCTGTAATCAGCCTTCCGGTAATTGAACCTTCCTTCTGCATCTCTTTCTGAGATAGGAACGCGCTGAATGCGCCCCAGGCTGTCGATCATCGGGTTTCCATTGGGATCTGTTACTTTTTTCTGGAAAACATTTCCACGAAAAGGTCTGAATCCGCTAACATCCTGGTAGGACATGGGACGATAAACATCCAATACCCATTCACTTACATTTCCTGCCATACAATAGAGTCCATAGTCATTTGGCCAGTAAGCTCTCACCGGGGCGGTGATGCTGGCATTGTCATTCAGGCTACCGGCAACCCCCATTAAATCTCCTTTGCCCCTGACGAAATTGGCGCGCATCTCGCCCATATGCCTGGGGTTATCATTCCTTAAAATATGACCATTCCAGGGATAGGTCCTGCGCTCCCATACCAGCTCATCAATTGAATTTCCGATCAGGCCGAGGGCTGCAAATTCCCACTCAGCTTCTGTCGGAAGGCGGTATTTTGGCAACAGGTAGCCATCTTCTATTTTTACACCCCTGGTATCCTGCCTTGGATGAAGGCTGGGAATCTGGTTTCCATCGTCGGGCACATATATGCCATACAGGTAAGCTTCTGTATTAAAATTCCTTTCATCCACCTGGTCGGTTTTGATCCCGTCGAAGATCCCTTTGTCCACCAGGATCTGCTCATTAACCCTGTCTGTCCGCCAGAGTGCATAATCATTGGCCTGCAGCCAATTCACGCCCACAACGGGATATTCATTGAAAGAAGGGTGCCGGAAGTAATATTCAACGTAAGGTTCATTAAATGCCATGGGATCCCGCCAAACGAGTGTGTCCGGAAGCGCATTCCTCCACACCTGCCTGTTGTTCACACCAAATACCCGGTCAAGCCAATATAGATATTCACGGTAATTTACATTCGTGATCTCGGTCTGGTCCATGTAAAATGAAGCAACCGTGACCCTGCGGGGTACATTGTTCCATTCATAGAGTACATCATCCTGGACTTTCCCCATGGTAAAAGTCCCACCCTCGATAAACACCAGGCCGGGCCCGGTTTCCTGTTCAACTGCCCTTGCCACTTCGAAGCCGCCATTCTCTTCCGTATTATATGCCCATCCTGTTGCTGAAGATACGCTACCGGGGTCGGTTATATCCTCGCTACAACCTGATAAAACAAAAACAGCGATCACTGCGGGTATCAGTCTCAGTGCGATTTTCATGATTTGATAAATTTTCTTGTAACAATTGCTAAATTAAAAAAACTTCTCACAAAACTAACTAAATTTTAGGATAATTTATTGTGCTGCTATTTTTTCTTATTACATGATTTTCAAGCATGATCACCAGCGAAAATTCGTGTGCTCCCATATTTGGCAACCTGATTGTCGGACTCGAAAGCTTGATATCATAGCTATAACGGAACCTGAGGTTGCCAGCACCGTAACCGGCAGTAAATACCAGGTTACCATAATTGAATCCGATATCATGACGTGTATAAACCCCGATTAGGAAATCTCTGTATATGAGGTCCATCCCATAATTTATCTGGTGAATATTCTGTTGTTGAATGAACACCAGGTTGGGCGACAGCTTCATGATCTCGAAGCCACGGCTTTTATCGATCACGGGAATCAGCCATCCGACGTGGGCTGTGTATTTCCGGAAAATCGTGCCCGTAGGATCATCGCTGTCGGTAACCACCGGTCTGAGCAGATGATGCACTGCTGCCCCCCCGTAAAAATTTCCCCTGAATGCTGCTACACCTGTAGCAAAATCAGGATATATCTCATTGTAACCAATGATATCCTCCGGAGCTGCCCCTGAAGATCCGCCTGTAACCGGGTTGATCATATCACCGAACAGGAGTGTCGACGGATCAAAAGACCGCTGTCCCAGTCCGGCCTGAATGGCTCCTGAAAAGGACCAGCGGCGTGAAGCCCTGAACTTGTATGCATATGCTACATCCAGGTTGTAGGCGCTGAAAGCTCCGCCACCCTGCCTGTCATTCAGTATTCTCACCCCTATTCCCCCATGAAGCTTCTCAATGTGCTGGTCGTATGAAGCCTGGTAAGTAATGTAGGCTGCTCCCGAATTGGGCCATTGGTTCCGGTAACCAATGTACACCTTGCCGGGACCTTCAGCACCTGAAAAAGCTGGGTTCAACTGCATTCCGCTTGCATAGAAATGAGAAAAAACGGGGTCCTGCGCATACAACTCCGTAATTGAGAATTGTACCACCATAACAAACAATATTCCCCGCATTTTTGTCATCTGTATGTAAAGTTCGTTAATAGTTGCTTTCGGTATTAAATATTTTTTAACAATAAGCAATTGTAAGTTCCGTTATATAGTAACGTCTAAATTATATACAGATTATATAATTTTCATATTTCACTGTACCGTTGATCATGAGAAAACTGCTCATCATTGCCCTGTCCTTGTCTCCCTTGCTGCTATATGGGCAGGATCGAACCATCGACCTGGACTGGAAACAGACTGATTCGATGGTATATTTTTCTCACGCATCCTACCACAATTCCACCGGTCAGGTACCGGTCTATACCAGGGTAATCCCCTGGAATGATCCCGACAACCTCCCGGCTGTAAGGGCAACAACCGAACGAACGGTTCCGCTCGACCAAAAATTTAAAGAACTGATCAGGGATGAATACCTGGAAACATCTCCCGGGCTTTCTTACCAGCTTGTATACGAAAAAAAACAACCAAGGTTGCAGATCAGCTATGTTCCTTTTTTCCGCGATCCGGAATCAGGTCGCACAATGCAGGTGAAATCCTTCTCATTTGAGATCTCCGGTGAAGCTCCTATTGCCACGCTAAAAGCTACTTCAACAGGGAAATTTGCAACTTCATCGATGCTGGCTTCAGGGGATTGGTACAAGGTTGAGGTGAAAACTTCGGGAATGCACAAAATGACTTACGAGCAGATCCAGGAAGCAGGGATAGACAACCCTGCACTGGTGAAAGTATTCGGCGCCGGCGCCATACTCTTGCCGGAAGATTTCAGTAAGGGATCCTATGATGACCTGAAAGAGATCCCGGTGTATATGAATAAAGGCAGCGACCAGCTTTTCGGACCAGGTGACTACATACTCTTCTACGCACACGGTCCGGTGACCTGGAACTACAGCAGTGAAGAAGGGTTTTTCCAGCATGAACTGCATCACTATTCCACCTGTGGTTACTATTTCCTTACCGATGACCAGGGCAGCGCAACTCCGCCTCCTGAGGTGCAACTCAGCAGTGCAACACCGGACCAGGTAGTTACACAATATGATGCCCTCGCCTACCAGATCGGAAGAGCACACGTCTGAACTCCAGTCACGCC
>CAZOXI010000226.1:0-5938 GCA_964583445.1 uncultured Bacteroidaceae bacterium
ATACAATCTATTGTCCAATGCATTTAAATTCACACCCGAACAAGGCATTATTGAGGTAAGCCTGAATTTAGAAGCTGACAATGCAAGGATTGTAGTGCAGGATACAGGGAAGGGTATTGAACAGGAAAAGGTAAAGCGGATCTTTGAGCGATATTTTTCAGACAGTGCAGACAATATAAGTACAGGTATAGGGTTGTCTCTTTCGAAAAGGCTGATCGATCTGCACAGGGGCAATATCGAGGTTGAGAGTGAAGAGATGAAGGGTGCAAAGTTTATTGTAACGATTCCAATTTCCAGGGAATCCTTCAGCGATGACGAAATATCATCCACTGAGAATGACTTTGTTCTTGAACGACCGGAACTTGACGCATTACCCAGTTCCTTGCCCCTGACTGAAGCGTATAGTGATACAGCAGCGCACAATCAACTGATACTCATTGTTGAGGATAACCCGGAAATGTCATCCTACCTGGCCAGTCATTTTGGCAACTATAAACTGTTGATGGCAGAGAATGGAAAGACTGCTTTTAAAATAGCCAGGGAAAGTATCCCTGATATTATTATTTCGGATATCATGATGCCTGAAATGAATGGGATTGAGTTATGCAGGGCAGTGAAGAAAGAATATCTTACAAGTCATATACCTGTTGTATTGTTGACAGCAAAAGCTGCAATGGATGAAAAGATTGAAGGACTGGAAACAGCAGGTGCTGATGCATATGTTGAGAAGCCATTTGATCCCGAATACCTGTCTGTTCAAATACGGAATCTTCTCCTGCAGCGTAAGAAACTTAAGGAAAAATATTCAGGTCTGGCTACCCATTCTTTAAATGCTGATGAAAAAGTAGATGAGGATAGCATCTTCCTTCAGAAAATTAATAAGATTGTAAATGACCGCATTTCGGATCCTTCTTTCGGGGTTGATCAGCTGCTAGTTGAAATAGGCATGAGCAGAAGCCAGCTTTACAGGAAGTTTAAAGTAATCTCCGACAAGAATCCGAGTGAATATATCCGGATCCTGCGACTTCAGTATGCCTGCAACTTGCTTGATGACAGCAGTTATACAATTAGTGAAATCGCCTATATGTCGGGCTTCGGAAATATCTCCTATTTTAATACCTGTTTTAAAAGGCACTTCGGTCTCTCTCCCGGTAAGCACAAAACTTCAAAAGCATAAAGACCATATTTTCCCCTGTGAATTAATTTTGACAGATTACCATGCTATTGATTTTATGTGCATAGATGATCTTACGGAACAAATTCAAAATGAATTGGGACAAAATGAAATTCAACGCTCAGGGATTCGATATATATTTGATGTTCAGAATTGAGCTGATCCAATGAGCATTTTCGCTTTTTCAGAGTTAAATTTTTAATCGTGTGAAAGTAGTTTCTAAATTTAAGAACATCAAAGTCTCCTCATGGGTGGAAATACTCCTGGCAATAATAATTTTGGCAATATTGATGCTCCTGATAAATATTTTGATTCATTAATTAAAACAATAGCGCTGGCGGTATTCTTAAACTCAATTTCTTTTTTTCCCTGATTTTTATTTCCCATCATAATAAATTGTAAGCGATGATCAATACTTTAGCAGGCTTTACTATTCCTCCATATTTTAAGACGATACGATCATTCAGTAAAAGATGTCTTGCTGGTATTTTTCTTATATTTTTATTTCTGTCCAATTATTCCCAAACCAATTCCACCACCCGGTTGCAAAATGGCTGGGATTTTTACAAAGGAGACCTGGGAAGTACATGGGAGGCACTGCGCACCGGAAGGCCGGCTGAGCTGCCACAATGGGAAAGTATCACTGTTCCACATTGCTATAATGCGTCTGATGCCGTAGATCCGGACCAGGCGTACTACCAGGGCCCCGGGTGGTACAGGACTTTTCTTGATATTCAAAATCCCCATGAAGCGGGGAGAACTATACTGCACTTCGAAGGAGCAGGTCAGAAAACAAAAGTATTTGTTGCTGAATTTCAGGCGGGTGAACACATTGGTGGCTACGACGAATTCAGGATCGACCTCACAGAACCACTGAATAAATTTCATGCTAAATATGCTGAAAATGATTTCGGGGAAAAAATCCCCCTGCTCATCAGGGTAGACAATTCAAGGGATACCGAGATGATCCCCTCTGACCTGAGCGATTTTAATCTTTATGGCGGTATCTATCGCCATGTGAATCTTCTTTATGTGCCACAAGTATCCATTTCCCGGGTACATATTACACCAACATTGAGCGATGATCTTAACAGCACTGACCTGACCATTGAGGCGACCATTTATAACCCCGATGGATTGAAGGGGCAACTTCCCATGGAGCTTGCCATTATTTCTCCGGGAGGTAAGCAGATAGTTACACAGGAGCTTCATCAAAATCTCAGGCAGGGGAATACCATCACGCATCACCTTCACATGGATAATATCTCGCTCTGGGCACCCGATGATCCACAGTTATATTCCTTACAGGCCAGCATTTCATGGAAGGGTCAGGAACAAACAACGGATACTCGTTTTGGGTTACGTCATTTCGAATTCATTGAGGATGGTCCGTTTAAGTTGAACGGCGAACGCCTGCTTTTAAGAGGTATGCACAGGCATGAAGACCATGCCGGGGTGGGCGCAGCCATGACAGAAGAGATGATCCGCACTGAAATGCAGATGATGAAGGACATCGGGACCAACTTTATACGCCTCGGACATTACCAGCAGTCCAGGATCGTTCTCGACCTGTGCGATGAACTTGGGTTGCTTGTGTGGGAAGAGATCCCCTGGTGCAGGGGAGGCCTCGGCGGTGATGCATACAAGAAGCAGGCAAAGCGTATGTTGACGAATATGGTTACGCAGCATTACAATCATCCTTCTGTAATCATCTGGGGACTGGGCAATGAGAATGACTGGCCCGGTGATTTTGAGAAATTCGACCAGGAGAAGATCCAGGCATTCATGTCGGAATTGAACTCCCTGGCGCATAAGTTGGATCCTTCGCGAAAGACAGCGATTCGCCGATGTGCTTTCTGTGCCGATATTGTGGATGTGTATTCTCCATCCATTTGGGCTGGCTGGTACAGGGGAAAATACACTGATTATCTCGAGGTTTCAAGAAAGGAGATGGAGAAAGTAAATCACTACCTCCACGTGGAATGGGGTGCAAGTAATCATGCCGGCAGACATTCAGAGGATCCTGACAATGGTATTCAGCATGTCAGGAGCCAGGGCGCAGCGGATGAGCGCGCAGGGGATTTCCTGATGACGGGAGGTGAACCCAGGGTTTCTATGGATGGAGACTGGACAGAATCCTATGCAGTCAACCTGATTGACTGGCACCTGAAGGAGCAGGAAAAGATGGACTGGCTGACGGGAACCGCTTACTGGCCTTTTAAAGACTTCTCAACCCCCCTGAGACCTGAAAATCCTATTCCCTATGTGAACCAGAAAGGAGTGGTACAGCGCGACCTTACTCCCAAGGAATCGTATTATGTATTCAAATCTTATTGGACAGAGGAACCGATGGCACATATATATGGCCATAGCTGGACCACCAGGTGGGGTGATGAAGATGGAGAGAATATGGTTAAAGTGTACTCAAATTGTCCATCAGCAGAACTATTCCTGAATGGCGTAAGCCGGGGAACCCGGGAAAGAGACAGCCAGAATTTTCCGGCTGCAGGCTTGCGATGGATTGTTGAATTCAATGAAGGTGAAAACAACCTGAAGGTCATTGCAACGAAAGGAGGCACCACAGTTACCGATGAAATAAATGTTAACTACATGTTGCAGGAGTGGGAAGATCCTGCGCAACTATTGATCGAAACGATCAGTCAAAAGAATGATACAGCTCAACTCAGGGTATTGTTGCTGGACAAAAATGGATACCAGTGTCTTGATGCTGATAACTGGATTCGCTTCGGGATTTCCGGTGATGGTAAGTTGATTGACAACCTGGGTACAGCGGATGGTTCACGCAGAATGCAGATGTACAATGGCAGCGCAAAAATTAAAGTAAAAATAAATCAGGGTGTATCTGTTGTCAGCGCCTCATCAGAAGGAATACCTACTGTTATGTGCAGCATCGGAGAAAGTGTAAAGGCCCCGGGGGTGGAAACATTACCTCCAATGCCATTGCTGCAGCCCGGTCTCACCCGGAAGGATGTGTTGAAACAGATGAAGCAGGTGGCGGACTGGCAATTGGAGCACATGCCGGTACCCGGGAATCATCCAAGGCATTATCATCACTGGGACTGGACAAATGCAGCGCTCTATACAGGGATATCAGCGCTCTATCAAACAAGCGGGATGAATAAGTACCTGAAAGCGCTGGAAGGGTTTGCTGAATCGGTCGACTGGGCATGCGGTCCCCGTTTCCGGCATGCCGATGATGTATGTATCGGTCAGACCTATCTTGAATTAAATGAAATAAAGCCCGCCAACTATAAAATCGAAAAAATCAAAAACCGGATCGACAGCCTGATGGCTGATCCAAGGCCTGGCAGGGAAGACTATTGGTGGTGCGATGCCCTCTATATGTCTCCGCCTACATTGGCAAGACTGGCAACAACCACGGGCAATATGGATTATCTCGATTACATGAATGAAATGTGGTGGGATGCCAGTGATTTTCTGTATGACGATGTGGAGTCCCTCTTCTATCGCGATGACCGTTTCCGGATTAAAGAGGATGGTTCCGGGCGTCGTGAACCTAATGGTGAAAAGGTGTTCTGGAGTCGCGGAAACGGCTGGGTAATCGCTGGAATCGCCCGCGTATTGCAGTATATGCCGGAAGACTATCCAGATCGTCAACAATATATCGATATGTTCAGGGCGATGGCTACGAAGATTGTTTCCCTTCAGGGTGCAGACGGTTTGTGGAAATCAAGTTTGCTTTACCCTGAAGCACATGTCCATGGAGAAACCAGTGGCAGCGGTTTTTTCTGCTATGCGCTGGCATGGGGTATAAATAAAGGGATACTTGAACGTGATGCATACCTGCCTGTCGTTCTCCGGACCTGGAATGGATTAACGGGCGCTGTGAGCCCGGAAGGGAAACTGGGCTGGGTCCAGCGGATCGGATTCGCACCGGACGAGATAAGCAAAGATGGTACGGAAGTGTATGGCGTGGGTGCTTATTTGCTGGCCGGTAGTGAGATTTTTAAGTTGCTGGAATAATTGTATTTCACTAAAAATGAATCGGTGTTTATAACGATAATATTTATTAAAATCTAAACTTTTATACATGTCAGGGTTTACCGGGCAAAATAAATTGTAAGAACGATGAGAACAGCTCCAATTAAAAACATGTTGGTTGCACTGTGTGCAGTTGTGTTAACAGTCAATGTATTGGGACAAACCACTTCGCTGGTGTCCATTGATGGATCAGGTCATATGACCTATACCCCGGATGAAAAGGGGAATGTATTGCCCGACTTTAGTTTTGTTGGGTATCACCATGGTGAAAAGCCTATTCCGGATGTACCGGTGGCTAAAACCATTTATCCTTTAGCAGGAGATAACCACCAACACATCCAAAGCGCTATTGATGAGGTTGCAGCACTTCCTGCAGATGCCAACGGGCACAGAGGAGCTGTTTTACTGAAGGCCGGACTGTATAGAGTTGGCGCCACACTCTACATGAGAAGTGGCGTTGTGCTCAGAGGTGTAGGAGCATCCACCATTATCAGGGCGGTATATACCACGAGAGATCCCCTTATTAAGGTAAATACAGGCGACACTCCCGGCTATTCATTAATAGGATCAACAAGAAAGAGAATAACCGATGATTATGTTCCTTTTGGTGCCAGGACTTTTACCATAGAATCCGGTCATTCTTTTCAGGCAGGTGATCGAGTTGTACTGCAAAGACAACCTACCCAGGCATGGATTGATGAGCTGGAGGTTGCTCAGTATGGATGGACAACAGGCGGATAT
>CAZOXI010000227.1:0-5927 GCA_964583445.1 uncultured Bacteroidaceae bacterium
TAACCAGCCCATAGGCACCGATCACCTTGGAAAGTGCCAGGCGCACTGCGACTTCAGCAGATACCTCCTGTGATTTGTAAATATATTCGATCAGGTTGGCCAGTACCTCGGTATCGGTTTCACTCTTGAAAGTGTATCCCTGTTCTTTAAGACTCTCTTTCAGGTAGGTGTAATTTTCAATGATCCCGTTATGGATGATCGTGAAGATTCCGTCCATCGACACATGGGGATGGGCATTGATGTCACTGGGTTCACCATGTGTGGCCCACCGTGTATGTCCGATCCCTATGTTCCCTGAAATATCCTGCCCGGTACAATATTCTTCCAGGTCAGATACCTTTCCCTGTTTCTTATACACATTGATGTTACCGTTCAGTAATGCGACGCCTGCTGAGTCATACCCGCGGTATTCAAGCCTTTTCAAGCCTTTCAGCAGGATGGGATACGCATTTTGTTTTCCAATATATCCAACTATTCCACACATAATTAAAACTTCGTATATATGAGTTCCAATCTAAGACCACCCTGATGGCCCGAATGGTTGCTCCAGAATTTAATAATTTTATTTGACGTGTAGGGGTTATCTACATATATGTAGAAATCGCTCTTCTCAATCGCACCGGATACAACTTCCTGCAGATGCCGCGCCACGTTAAAGGTATAAAAATAAACCGGATCCAGAAAGGCACTGTTTTCATTTGACTGTGTCAGCATTCCGAACAATACCTGCTCTGTACCAATCACCCTGTCATACACAGGAATAAAAGTGCCGTCTTCGAGGCGCGTTTCCATCATCAGCTGTTGCGGATAGTCCGCTTCGGGGATACCAATAATACTGTCCGGCAACACGTAGAATACAAGCCGTGCAGCATTAATGGCGATATCGCCTTCTCCCAGTTTCGCAGCGATATCTGGTAAAGATACTTTCACGTTTACACCCGCCATTCCCTGTGCATAGGCAACATCAGGGGCCGCATCGGGATCATCCAGGTATGCTGCGATGGCAGTTCCCGTATAATCGTGTTTGAAAATATTCACCTTCTGGGCAAAGAGCTGGTTAAAAGATAAATTGTAGGTACTCAGTGAAATGGTATCTGCTGCAATCTCCACGAGGGTATCGTGGTAATATTTGAACGTAAGACCCGCCTGGGTATTTGCAAGTTGCAGCTTTGCCAGGGCCCCGCCTTCTGAAACGGATTCAGAAGTAATGTAAAGCCCGGGGAATAACCGCTGCATCCTGGAATTGAAAGCAAAAATGGAATCCTCCGGATTGGTGGCCGCAATAATCCTGTCCAACAGATCGGGATCATTGATCTCGAAATCATAAAGTGTGTTGGGTTTGGGAATGATCACCTTTTCCACCAGCGGCTCCGGATCATATTTACCGGTAACATCATAATCTGAATAGTAGACACTGTCCATTTGAAGGCTGTCAAGGAACTCGTGCACCATGATACGCATCCCGGAAGTAGTGTCACCGACAACATCACTTATATAGAGATAAAGTCTCAGGGAATCTATAAAAGGATCTTCTCCAAAATCACCAAACCGGGAAAGACTGAATTCCGTCACGATCTCTGCCTTGGTGTGTCCGGTGATGGAGTCCACCATACTGCCTAAAAAAAAGGTCCTTGAATCGGACGCATTCGCAGTTAGTGAAGTCATCCGCGGCCTGGAGGTTACCAGCCGTGTTTCCAGGTCAGTGATCGTATCGGTGTATACCGTAATGGTGTCCTCCGAGGGGAATATATCCACTCCAAGGTTATTATTTTCAGGATCACATCCATGGAACAAACCTCCTGTAAATGCGACAGCCATAAGTGTCAGGACCATCTTTCCTGCAGCTCCAACCAGTCTTCTATGTCTCATAGGGGTAAATCAAATTAACGATTCAGAATATTCTCATAGAAAACGGAATATTCTTCTATATATTTTTCGGGATCCTTATAATCAAGACTGGGCTTCCCTGATTCGCTGATGATAGTTGAAATATTATCCGGCAGATCTGAACTACCCTGGATGGCGGCATCAGAATACTGCAGCGATAACCTCACCAGGTTTTCATAAGTGGGATCCTTGATCACAGAGATGTCTTCCTTGCTGACACCATTCAGCAGGGCCTTTTCCTGCAGCCTTGTATCCATGGGCTTCTCAAAACCATTATTATAATAGGAAAACACGACTTTGGAATCGGCAAACAGGGGATCTTCCCTGTAGGCTTTTTTGAGATACAACGGTACAAGTGAGGTAAACCATCCATGGCAATGCACCAGGTCGGGAGACCATCTCAGTTTCCTGACAGTTTCAAGTACACCCCTGGCAAAAAAGATCATTCGCTCGTCGTTGTCTTCGAAAAACTCCCCATTTTCATCCTGCATGGTGGCTTTTCGCTGAAAATAATCTTCATTGTCGATAAAATAAACCTGCATCCGGGCGGCCTGAATGGAAGCTACCTTGATGATCAGCGGATGATCGGTATCATCTATGATCAGGTTCATACCTGATAAACGTATGACCTCATGCAATTGGTTCCTGCGCTCATTAATGTTCCCGTAGCGTGGCATGAAGGTCCGGATTTCTTTGCCTGTCTCCTGGATGCCCTGCGGCAAATACCTGCCGATATGGGACATTTCATTCTCCGAAAGATAGGGGGTAATTTCCTGGGAAACGAATAAAACTTTTACACTTTCCATTATTTTACAGGACTTGTTTTTGATCCTGCAAAGGTACTAAAAATTATTGAGACCCCAAGGTGTTCACCGGCCCCGGATGTGCACCAAAACATGAAGAACCCCAATTCAAACTACCAGTTTTCCATGCGGATTCCTTATCTTTGCGTCCGCTTAAAAACATGAAACAGATCCATCATATCCCGGCCCTGCAGCAAACAATCGCTGAAAGCAGGAAAGAGGGGGAAATAATCGGGTTCGTCCCCACCATGGGAGCGTTACACCAGGGCCATATTTCGCTGATCAATACTGCGGAAAAGAATGGTGATTTTATAGTAGTATCCATCTTTGTCAATCCCACCCAATTTAACAATCCCAAAGACCTGGAACGCTATCCCAGGGACCTTGCATCCGACATGCGCATGCTCATGGGCCACGGTGTGGAGATCGTCTTTATCCCCTCGGTAAAGGAAATGTATCCTGAAAAAGACACGCGGCATTTCGACCTCTCGCCCCTGGACAGGGTGATGGAAGGAAAATACCGCCCCGGCCATTTCAACGGGGTTGCCCAGGTTGTCAGTAAGCTTTTCGAGGCTGTGCAACCTGACCGTGCCTACTTTGGGCAGAAAGATTTCCAGCAACTTGCAGTGATTAAAAAACTGGTGACACAATTGGACATGGACGTTGAAATCATTGGCTGCCCCATCATCCGGGAAGAGGATGGCCTGGCAATGAGCTCCAGGAACCAGCTGCTGAGCGCGGAGGAAAGGGCTGCCGCACCCCGTATCCATGCCGTGCTCCAGGAAGCAAAGTCCCTGAAATTCAACGCATCCCCGGAAGAGGTTAAAGCATTCGTGGAAGAAAAAATCAACAGGCACCCGCTTATGCACTTGGAGTATTTTGAAATCGTTGACGACCAAGAACTTAGTGCCATTAGATCATGGGATACCGGGCAGAACAAAGTGGGCTGTATCGCTGTTCATTTAAGTGAGGTCAGGTTAATAGATAATATTTATTTTGATTAACTTTGCGTTATGAACATTGAGGTTGTAAAATCCAAGTTACACAGGGTTACGATTACGGAAGCGGACCTGAATTATGTGGGGAGCCTTACGATCGATGAAGATCTGATGGACGCTGCCAACCTGATTGAGAATGAAAAGGTGCAGGTAGTCAACATTAACAATGGGGAAAGGCTTGAAACCTATGTGATCAAAGGAGAGAGAGGAACCGGTGTGATTTGCATGAATGGTGCCGCTGCCAGGAAAGTACAGGTGGGAGACATCATCATCATCATCTCCTATGCCACCATGGATTTTGAATCAGCAAAAACGTTCCAACCCAGCATCATCTTTCCGGATACTGCGACCAATAAACTTACCTGACCCTGCTTTGAGAAAAAAGATCCGGCAAATAATAAGGTTCTCTGTTTTTCTTTCAGTGGGTATACTCCTTCTCTATTTTGCATTCAGGGGAATCGATTTTTCGGAAATGTGGCAGCACTTTAAAGGTGCAAAATACAGCTGGATCGGGTTATCGCTGGTATTTGCCATTATTTCACACCTCAGCCGGGCCAAACGTTGGATCATCCTGATCGAGCCGCTGAAATACAGGCCAAAACTCTGGAACACATTCAATGCCACCCTGTTCGGATACCTTTCGAATTATGCACTTCCGCGGGCAGGTGAAGTGGCCAGGTGCGTCGCCCTGGGCCGGAAAGAAAAAATACCGGTCGACGCACTGATCGGAACAGTGATTGTTGAACGGGCCATCGACCTGATCTCCATGTTCATTATCATGATCGTGCTGCTGGTGGCTCGTTTTGAGAAGTTCGGGGCATTCTTCAGTGAATATATTTTCCAACCCCTGGGCGAGAAGATCTCAGGTGTATTCGGGGAAACCATCCTCTTTTGGATCATCCTCGCCGCCATCCTCATGGCAACTGCCGTGGTGCTCTTCATACTGCGCGAAAGGATATTGAAACTGAAACTGGCACAAAAGATCGAGAAACTCCTGAGAGGCGTGGCAGACGGACTGAAAACGGTGTGGAAAATGGAGCGAAAGTGGGAGTTCCTGTTTCATACGGTCTTTATCTGGGTCAACTATGCAATGATGACCTGGGTGATCGTCTTCTCCCTTCCGGATATTACCGGGGACCTGAAATTCGTTGACGGTATTTTCCTGCTGGTTATCGGCAGCTTGGGAATGGCTGTGCCGGTGCAAAGCGGGATCGGTGCCTTCCACTGGATCGTCTCCAGGGGACTCCATTATGTATACGGACTTGACCTTACCGAGGGACTGGTATTTGCCACCCTGCAGCATGAATCCCAGACCCTGCTGATCCTCTTGCTGGGAAGCCTCTCCATGGTCTTCCTCTTTTCAAAAAGATACAAACCGAAACCTGTTCCTGAATTTTCTGAAATTGAACCTGAAGGACCACATACTGAATAAGATCGTCTCCGCCGGTACCCTCCGCAGCAGGCTGCTTGAAACCGGGACCAAAGACCGCACCGTTGTATTTACCAACGGCTGCTTCGACCTGCTGCACCCGGGTCATATCCATGTCCTGGCGGCAGCGCGGGAGGAAGGGGATGTACTGGTCGTGGGACTGAATTCCGATGCCTCCGTGCGACTGCTCAAAGGAAAGGACCGCCCGGTGATGGATCAGCAATCACGCGCCATGATCCTGGCATCACTTACCATGGTCGATTATGTGGTCATCTTTGAAGAAGAAACGCCGCTGGAGCTGATCCGCCAGGTCGTTCCTGACGTGCTTGTAAAGGGAGGCGATTATACTATCGACAAGATCGTGGGCTCCCGCTTCATTAACGGCCGGGGCGGAAGAACAGTTACCGTGCCGCTGCTGGAAGGCTTTTCCTCCTCCAGTTTCATTGATAAAATAAAAAAATAAGGGGTGCTGCTGCCTGAATGTTGATTTTCATGGCCAAAAACTTCAGGGAATTTCAGTTTGCCTGCGGATGATCCATGAATTTTATGTAAGTTTAATTTCCTTTTATTCAATATGGCAAAATCCAAAACAGTATACATATGCCAGAACTGCGGCGCTGAATCCGCCAAGTGGGTGGGCAGGTGCAATAGCTGTGGTGAATGGAACTCCCTGGTGGAACAGGTGATCCATAAATCGCCTGCAAAACGGTTTGAAGCTGATCCGGGCCGCCGGGCAACGCCTGAAAAAATTACAGCGGTGCGTTCCGATAAACTGGAAAGGTACGATACCCGCAACAATGAATTCAACCG
>CAZOXI010000228.1:0-5898 GCA_964583445.1 uncultured Bacteroidaceae bacterium
TTCTGCTACCAAATCAGAAAGCAGCTACAGCTCAACAAAATATTTGTCACCTTTGGGTACGTCATCTCCTACTATCTGAAAAGCTCTACAATACGCATACTCGATTTACAAAGAGTTAGAAAGGGTCTTGAAAACTAAAAATGCCTATCTCTCAGTCAAAAGAGCCGCTGCTAACCCACAACATGTACCAGCTAAATGGCACTCTACGATAGTCAAACATTAAGAATCAAGACTGCTACAGATGGACCAGGAGCAAGGTGACCTATATCAAATTATCCTGAACTATTATTGAGGTGCTGCATTAACGAAAACAGGAAAAATTGTTTGCTAATGCTAATAACTTGGCGAAAACAGCAATTTTCTGGTATAAACCTGATTTTTCATTTGGCACTGAACAATGTATATTCCTGGTTCAAATCCAGACATATCCACCTGAACTGAATCCTCATTATTGGAATAATGCATAAGTTGTCCTTTAATATTCCATAAGTTGAGAAATGCAATGGATTCATTTGATTCAATATTAAGAATCTTCAAATTCTGATCTAAATATATTCTTGGTGCAGATTCTTCGTCTAATACCATGGTATTTATGGGAACGCTGTTATAAATCTCAATTCCTGATATTTTCCAGGGTGACCCTGCAAATATCAAGTCCATCACCCCATCCTCAACATCTACAATAAAACTATCTGCTTTGAACTGACCCATTTCTGTGACAAGGTCTAGAACAAGCCTGTCTTCTGCCAGTATCCTGGTATAACCCGACTCCTGCTGGTCACCCCCATAAACGATAACTTTATATTCTCCGGGTGGTACCGGAACCTGAAAAATACCTGGTTCCATAGCCCTAATCTGGTCCACATACAACGCATCTGAATTGCTATCTTTATAGTCTTCGAGATCACCTGTATACAACCAGCCATTGCCGGCATAAGCCAGTATTTCCTTAAATCCTTCTTTGACCGGACTGCCTTCCCGGCTTCCAAAATCAAACCTGGCAGGAATGCTGGTATAGGCAGTATCTGTTCCGTGAGAGGTATATATATTTTGAACCGGCGGTTCGTCCATTCCTTCTCCAAAATAGAAACTCAGATTAGGGATCTGGGCATAGCCCATGGTCATAAATGAAACATCAAGACGGTAGAGAGGATCATGCATAAATGTCCGGAAACGTCGGGTAGACAAAGTAGCCGGTGTGCAAACCCGGATTGCTCCATCCCTGAATCCTATTATCTCTTCTCTCCAGTCTCCCAACACATCTGCAATAGTATATGCAGATGATACGGTTCCAATTCTGTCAACCGTATTCACTGCATGATTATATTTAAGCAATCTTCCACCCTGGGTTAGTTCACGCTGCAGGTCATCATCCCACCAGACCGCAAAATCACATACAAAGGTATTGGCGTAACGAGGATTCTCAGGGGCAATAGTTTGTCCTTTTGCAGAATAGAGCGCTCCCTGAGGGGACCAAACTTCCATTCCTGGATACCCGGGGTGAATATCTGCAACCATTCCTCTTCCCACATCTCCCCAGCTATCATCGCCAACACCCCATATCAGTTCACCAGTAGATGCATCCCTGAGAGCTACTGGCAGGTCATACCATTCCCTATCTTCCTGAATATACCATACCTCCATTCCATCTCGTTGAGGATCAATATCGGTCAGAAAAAAGCGGTCGCCGTGTCCCTGCCCTGTTGACCACAAAGTAGAACCATCATCATCAATAACAAGAGCCCCGTTCAGTATCTCATCTTTCCCGTCATTATCAATATCGTAAACATGTATATTATGAAATCCCTGGCTTTGGTATTCGGGTCCTAGGTCCTCGTTTGACCAGGACCAAACCCGGGTAAGCTGATTATCTCTGTAATTCCAGGCCTCAGCTTTCATCAGGCCATATGTGCCTCGAAGAATAATCAGGCTGGGGTTCTTTCCATCAAGATATGCAATACACATTAAATTTCTATTTACACGGTTCCCATAACTATCACCCCAGTCACTGATGTTTCCTCTTGGAATCCAGTCCCCTTTGCCAAATAAATCGCCTGTTTTTCCGTCAAAAACCGAAAAATATTCCGGTCCGCTGTCGACCCTTCCTGAGGAAGCACGATAGTCCGGTTCCAATGGGGCTGTTTTACTAATAACTTCGGCTCTTCCGTCTCCATCAAGATCATACACTATCATTGGAGACCACCAGATGCCTGTTACTATATTCCAGCCCAGATCTTTTCTCCAAAGAAATTCTCCTTTGCTGTTATATGCATCAATCTTATAAGTTTCGGTAGGTGTATTCCAAACCCCAGGATCTGTTTGCGATTTTGGATGCTTCAACACGTAATCATAAATGCCATCTCCGTCCAGGTCTCCGACGCCAATTCTGTCGACAGAAACAATTCCATCCTTGACATTTATGGCAACATTGGGGGCATCCAGTCCGGTTGGTATCTGGGGAGCATTTTTCTCCAGACTTATCCGTCCTGAAGTAGGATAAAACCTGTCTCCCCTAATTGGCTTGACGATATAAAACCACTCATTATTAAATCCAGGTGGTGTATCTACCCAGTTTGTAGAAGAGTCTATGGGTTCCTCATTAAGTTTTGTCAGGATTATTCCATCACTGCTTCGATAAAGATTAAAAGTGATATCATCCGGATCTGAGGTAAGCATTCTCCACGCTACATAAACCTCTGTACTATTTAAACGCAAAGCCAGCAGACCCCTGTCGAGTTGTTCCACCTGCCTTTGTGCTAATCCCACAGCAGGTAGAAGAAACAACAGGGATATTGCTATTAATTGAGTTCTAATCTCGAATAGTCTATTATTCATTTTTGGCATAATTTATTTTAAATGCCAGCTTAACAATCAGCGGCTTTGTATTTCACCTGAACAAAAAAAACGATTTATAAAAAATTCTGTGAGCACTCAATAACTGATAGACTTCAAGCTGGCAATCAGTTTATCCAGGTTATTAATACGCTCTTCCCTCTCACTGGCAGCAGTAATCCATGTTTCCAGTTGGGTGCAGGGCTTTGAGATCAGAAGGTATTGTGTACTGTCATCAATTACTTTCTCAAAATCCTCCGGATTATAAATGAAAGCGGCTCCCAGCTCTACGCTTTCAGCAGCTACATCTTCCGGGTGTAATCCCCAGGTTGCTATATAATTGTCACCCTTCCTGATCTCCTGATCATCCCAGTAATTGATTCCTGTGGCAAATTGTACAGGCTGATCGCCCGCTATACTCGCTTCCACTTTTGCCTCCCGCTTACTTGAGAATACAGTAACTTTTACAATTACATCAACCGTACTTCCATTATAGGGTACTCCTTCAGAACGCATTTCCATAAACGAGGATGTTTTCTCCTTTGTTACCCGGGCATAACGGTTTGTTACGGGATCAAGAGGAACTGTTTTCTTACCGTCCCAAAGTCTTACTCCACCAAGTCCGACTGTTGTCCCGGCTTTGTAATAATCGGCACCCCAGCCGCTTTCTTGCTGTTCATCTGTAGGATACCATTTGGCATCGATCAATTCCAGTCCGGGCTTTGCCTTGGAATAAACATCAATAGCTGCTTTCCTGTCAAAATAAATCCTCAGGCCAAGCCATTTGTTCTCAATAGCAGGACCGTGGTGCCCGAGGTACCTGAACAGGTCACCCGATTCGGAGGAAATTTCCTCCAGGTATATACTGTCAGAGTTCAGAAAAAGGCTGACTTCAGTATTATTCTCCGGTGCACAGCCAAAAACGAAAAGCATAGGAAGGAAAAGTAAATATCTCATAATTATCAAGTTATATTGGACTACTAGACTATTACAGTTAAGTCAGGAATTTAAAGTATAATTATATCAGAATTTAATCAAAACGTATCAACGCTATTACTTATACTCGTTTACTATCTTATACTGCGTATCTGAATGGTAAATTTAGACCCTTTCTTTTTCAATATCAGCCACTGGTTTTCAGGATAGTATTCCCAGGAGTCAGCACCATTAACTGCATGGGGCTTTTCTGTAATTTTTAAATAAAAGATCCAGTTGTGTTCCCGTTCGCCAGAAACAATAAGCTGGTTAGCGGGGGCAAAAACGTTTACATCAACAGGTGATATTACAACTCCATCTCCCCAGGGTTCATAAAATCTGAATTCATTTTTATTATCTGGGTTGATGATCATAGTTAATTTTTTTGAAAACAGGGTATCGCCACTTTCTATCACAGCATTATTTTCATCAATGGCTGTCATCTTAGCCATTTTTGTATTCCCTGTTCCTTCAAGGAGATCATTGAGTTCGACGAGGACCTTTTCCTCATTCATATTTTGGGTTTCCGTATAAATATATTCGGGAACCTCCACACTGTCTGTATCATTAAGCTCGATGATTTTTGAATCGGGAATTTTCAGGCTTACATTTTCCATGGTCCAGTCCTTTGCATGGTTTATTTCGCCGGCTTTCTCAGCCTGAATACTCACATTATTAAAATGTACATTATGCATTGGTTTCTCAGCATAAGCATTCACATAAAAAGCTTTTTTTGCGTTTTTAATGGTGATGTCACTGATAAAAATATCACGAAATTCAGGGATACCCTTTTCCGGTGGCAATACCGGTTTGGTCAAGGTAATCCATCTGTCAGGAATGGAATCTTCAGGTATTTCATCCGGTATTGTCGGGTAGCTGTATGCAGGATACCAGTTCATTTCAAAATGGAAAGGAAAAGTAACGCCATCCATCTCGATATTATGAAAACGAATATTTTCTACAACTCCCCCTCTGACCTTAGCGGATTTAAACCTTATCCCCATGGTTGTTCCAACGGCCTTAAGTCCATACACCTCAATGTTCCTCATACCTCCTGAAGTTTCACTTCCCAGTGTAAAAAGACCATGCCCCGATCTGGTAATGGAATTCCGGTAAACAATGTTTTCGGCTGGCCGATTTACCCTTAGCCCGTCAGCATCTTTCCCTGACTTTATACAAAGGTTGTCATCATTGCAATCAATATCGCAATTCTCAACCAGAATATCCGAAGATGAATCGGTATTAATACCATCTGAACTGGGGCCAAAACCATCGATGTTATTCCTCACAATCACGTTGTCAACATGGACCCTTTCACAATAGGTCATGGTTACGGTCCAGAACCCGGACCTCTTTATAGTAAAATCTTTCATTAAAACGTCTTCCGATTTATAAGCAACCACTCCACGGACTCTTTTGCAGTCATAATCCACCGCCCATCGGAGTCCCCTTGCAACATAATCTACATACATGCCCCCGCTCCTTGGAGGGTCACCCCAGAATTTATCCCACCAATATTTTCCGTTCCCGTCTATGGTCCCCTTTCCAGTGATCCTGACATTCTTCTGTTCATAAATATTGATAAGAGCGGCAGGCCAGTACATCTCCACACCCGCGATGCGTGTCCAGATTTCCGGGTACTGGCTGTCATCCTGAATTGCTTTGATGGTTACTCCTTCATCAATCCTCATTTCCACGTTTGATTTTACAAATATGGCTCCCGACAGAAAAGTTCCTCCCGGAAATAACACCACTCCTCCACCTGCCTTATTTGCTGCATCAATAGTTTCCTGTATGGCTTTTGTGTCAAGAGTTTCCCCATCACCAACCGCACCAAAATCTGCCACATTAAATTGTTTATCAGGTATCTTTGCGAAGGAGGGATCGTAGAAAATATTCTCAAGCTTCCTGACCAGATCAGATTTGCCGGCATCCGAACAGGAAGATATCTGTAAAGTCAACATGATCAAAGGTAATAGCCGGAATAGGTTCCTGTTTTTTATTTGTTTCATTTGCTTGGGTTTAAAATTATTCTTTATTACCTAGATCGAGCGATTTGTGCAAAAAAAGATAAAAGATAGCTTGTTTAAT
>CAZOXI010000229.1:0-5883 GCA_964583445.1 uncultured Bacteroidaceae bacterium
AATACCACCATACCTGAAATTGAACCGGAAATCCATGATCTTTTCCACGATAAGATCCAGTTCACGGGCATCCTGTCCGATAAAAAAGGGTTGCACCTTGTGCAGGAAAATGGGTACCAGGTAGCGCATGTCGTTATGCGCAACAGAAATGCCCTCCGCCCCATCTGCTGAACGCACCCGACACAAATAGTGGTCATCCTGACTGAGCAATTCAACCGAGGCGATCAATACCGGATCACTGAAGAGTTCTCTCCTGAATACCGGCTGTTGCAGGACCGCATCAAGAATCCTGAAACGCTCACCGGCATCCTGGTAATTTGTTGTCCCATTGCTGCACGAAGCTATCGGAGTGATGGCAGTGGCCATTCCACCTAAGGCGGCAGACTGAAAGAATGTACGTCGTTTCATTTTCTGTCTTTTTCAATAAAGATAAAGTTTTTCCCTTCGTGCCATTCATTTCCGTTGCCACCAATCCGTTTTTTTGTTCATTTAATTAAAAACTCATAATTTATCGTATTGACAATGACTTCAGGTAGTACCACGCAAACAAAATGCCTGGAAGCTTAAAGTCCCCACCCCCGGATACCGCAATTGCCATAAAAATTGATCATTTTCAGCAGATTTTTTTAGTCTGTCCACCATTTGTCCACCTCGAAAATTAGAGATTCCCGCATGTTCACGGTACTTTTATCCTGTCAATCAGAAACGGCATCCCCCCAACAGGCAAGTAACCGGTAGTCTGAACTTAAATGAAACAATCCGGTTTAACTTAAACAGATTTCAAAACCCGCCCCCCAAACAAGCTCTTGTTTTTTAAATTAATTAACAACAATACATTATGAAGACAAAAGTGAATTTTATGTCGTGGTACATGTTTGCACTAACCGGGGCATTGCTTATATCGTTAAGCAGCTGTGAAAAAAAGGGAACAGGTGACCTCTCTGAGGTAAGTACATTCCTGGAGGAATTACCTTCCTGGAACGAATTCTCGCCCCCCGGTGAAACGCTGCCTCCCACAGAAAAGGGTGAGCCGGTGCCCCTGGAGCCAGTTGTGCTGGATGTGGAGGTGATCAATGAGGATGGAAGCACCGAAATACTCGAGGATGTAACCTATTCCTGTCAGTCGCAACCCTTTACCCTTGCCGACAACCCGCAGCAGATTGCCATGTACAGTCCCGACCGCGAAATACTTTATGCCGGAGCGCTTATCCAGGGCAAAAGTCATCGCGACGGGCTGGGAAGTTTGCTGGGGTTGCCTATTGCGGAACGGGCACCTATCAGGGTATCCATTCCCGGACTGGCCAATGACGATAACTTCCGCACTGTTGAAAATCCCAGCCAGGCCACTGTTGACCAGGCCATCGGGTCAATGGTTGGCAATGCAACAGCCAGCGGTCTGGCTACCCCGAGTTCCATCAGTTTCAAAATGGAAACCTATTACAATGAAAAGCAGTCGGCCCTCCAGATGGGCATCTCGGGAAACTACCTGGGCTTTGAAGCCTCCGCCAGTGGCAGCATTGATCAGCAAAGGTCAGAAAAAACCGTGACTGCACAGTTTTACCAGAAAATGTATGAGGTGGTGGTGGAAGCACCGCAGAGTCCCGGTGATTTTTTCAGCGAGGATTTCACAGAAGAACGGCTTCAGCAGCAGGTCAGCCAGGGACGGATCGGTCCTGATAACCTGCCGGTGTATGTGTCGAATATCGTGTATGGCCGGATGATGATGTTCTCCATCACTTCAACGGCCAGTGAATCCGATATCAGGGCCACCATGCAGGCAGGGTATAACGGGATCGGCGGAAGTGCAGAAGCCAACCTGGATACCAAACAGAAGGCAATTTTGCAGGAGTCCAAGATCAAGATCACCTCAATCGGTGGGGATGCCGAGGCGACCCTGGCCATGATACGTTCGGGCGACTGGTCGCAGTATTTTACCAACACCGCACCATTGTCGAGTGCGGCTCCCATGAGTTACACCTTCCGCAACCTGGGCGATGGAAGCATTGCCAGTGTTACGGAATCCACCGAGTACAACATACGTTCCTGTGATGCCACGCAAGCAACTCCGGGCACATTTAATTTCACGGCGGTCCAGAATCTCGGCCTGCCCATTTCCGCACCGGTGAAAGTAATGATGGGCGATGTGGACGGCAATGGCAGACAGGACCTGATCTACAACCATGTGAGCGCCAATGCGAATGAAACGGTGGTAGCCTTCTCCAATAACGACGGAACGTTCACCATGGGTCCGGCAACCTCACATAGCGTTACACCTGCCGACGGATGGAGCCAGTACGCGGTGAAAGTGGGTGATTTCAACAACGATGGCCAGGATGACCTGGCCTGGGGCAGGGTCTTAACCACCAACACCACATACGTCGGCCTGTCAAAGGGTGACGGGACATTCACAGAGATGCCCATGTTCACAAAGGAATCTTCAAGCTGGGGCACCGAATACCGGTTTGAGACAGGAGATATTGACGGAAAGAATGGTGACGACCTGATCTGGAATGTGTTGATTGGCAGTAACAGAACCTACGTAACGTTCTCGAATGGTGACGGAACCTTCGGAACCGATAATTCTGAGCCCACCACAGGGACTTTCCAGGATCATCCTGCCAGTGGCTGGAGTCGGCCCGAATATGAGCTTTCAATCGCTGATATCAATGGCAATGGCCGCGATGATCTGATCTGGTTTACACAGGGAAAGGAATATCATTATGTATACATTGCAGAATCGGTCAGCGATGTTCCGGGATCAGTTTTTAGCTTCAAAAGCCGTTTTGATCGTGGTGGATCACGGGGCTGGACGAACTACAAAGCTGTTCTTGGAAACATAGACGGAAAGGCAGGTGCAGACATTGTGTGGATGAATCCGGAGGGAGCAGAAAGCAGTCCTGTCCACAGAAACCTGAGCACTGAAGGAACTACGGGCATTGTGGCTGGTTCTCTGCAGTGGATCCATCGGGAAGGAGGTCCGTATGACTGGCAGCTCCGACTTCTTGATGTGAATGGAGACGGTCGAAAGGATCTGCTTGCCAACTCCCTTGAAACCGCGAATCACCTTGTGGTAGGACTGGGAAAATCAGATGGTGATTTTGATTTCTCACGCATCAGCCAGGACCACCCGGCTGCCGACCAGTGGCCGCAGTTCAAGGTGCTGACCGGCGATATCAACGGCGATTTGCGCGAGGATGTGGTGTATGTGAACGCTGATGCAACAAATAGCGTGTATGTGGGACTGGCCCGGGGAAGCGCACAGTAAATACTAATGCTGCATAAAGCAAAGAAAGATGGATATGGTCGGATGATTATTACAATCGTCCGACCATTCCACATAAATAGAAAAATGCTTTTAACAAGGTTTGTAAGACATATACCAGCTGTTTACAGATAATAGATATTCAGTACAACACGCCGCTAAAACATGTACATATGAGAAAATATATATTCGCTGTTGTATGCGTTGTTTTGTTTATCCCGCAGTGGAATTATGCACAAGTGAACCGGATCGACAGCCTGTTGCAAGTGTATGCCCAACAGCCTGATGATACTTCTAAAATGTTTACCCTCACCCACCTGATCAATGCCTATATGTATCGCGATCCGGCGCAATCCATGGCGTTTGCCCGGGAGAAACTCAGGCTGGCACGCAGGCTTGATTTTAAACAAGGAGAGAGCCTGGCAAATTTCCATATGGGCGTATTACAGCGCAACCTGGATCAGTACGATTCAGCAAACATGTACTACAGGCGGGCCTATGACCTGGCCCTGGGTATAAAAGATACGATGCGAATGGTGCTGGCTGTGGATGGAATGGCCGGCATCCACCTG
The DNA here is from genome assembly GCA_964583445.1 of uncultured Bacteroidaceae bacterium. Taxonomy (GTDB): domain Bacteria; phylum Bacteroidota; class Bacteroidia; order Bacteroidales; genus M55B112. The sequence goes on from CAZOXI010000229.1 coordinate 3,835, forward strand.
AAAACGGGCAATTTTGCTGCTGCCGATTCACTCAACGATATCAACATTGCCATATTGAAACGAAAAAAGGACCATTACCGGCTGGCAACAGTCTATGCTGCGAAAAGCCAGGTCAACAAGGACCAGGGGAACTTCAATATCGCCTTCAAATACGCCCTGGAAGCGCTGCAGCTGATGAGCGAGTTTGACAAGCCCGTGCGCAGGGCCGATATACTGTACCAGCTTGCCGTTATTGAGCAGGAACTGGGTCATATTCCGGATGCCATTGCCTACAGCAGGGAGGCCCTTCAGATCTACCGTAGTCATGATGACCTGATGTACCAGGCGCTCCTGCTGGGAAATCTTGGAAACCTTTTTGTCAACCAGGGGAATTATAATGAAGCGATGGATCTTTTGCAGAAAAGTACTGTCATGGCAGACAGCGCAGGAACACTTACTATCAAAGCTACTTCGCTCAATAGTTTAGGAAACCTTTATATGTTGCAGGATCGATACGAACGGGCCCGGGAAGCATTGGATGAGGCCCTTGCGCTAACCTCCAGTACAGGTGACCTGCCTGGAAAAGTGAAAACGCTGAACACACTGGGTGCATTGCTGAATGCAACCAACGACTCCCAACAAGCGATCCAGCACTTAAACGAATCCATTCGTATTGCTGAACAACTGAACCTGCGACCGGACCAGAGCAACGCCTATCTTGAACGCTCCCAAAGTCATGAAGAACTGGGAATGACCCAAATGGCGCTTGCAGATTATAAAAAGCACAAGCAATTGTCCGACAGCATTTTTGCTTCTGAAAAAATGCAGCAAATAGAAGAATTGCGCATCCTTCATGAAACTGAGAAAAAAGACAAGGAAATTGAAATACAAAAAATTCAGATTGAACTACTGGCCCAAAAAGAGCAAAACTACAGGAACAAAATTTTGCTGCTGACCATATTGCTGGTGCTGTTCGTTATTACTGTGTTCATGGGTCAGATGGCACTGCGTCAGAAACTAAAAAGAAGAAGGCTGGAGCATGAAACCACCAATCAACTGTTAGCGATTAAGAAAAGGGAATTCACCACGCAAATCCTCCATCTGGCCCAAAAGAATGAGCTGCTGCTGGACCTGAAAGCCATGGTACGGGGATTGAAAAGTGAGTGTCCCGACAGTGCCTTGCAAAAGCAGATCATCAACAGAATCAATATTGATATCAATAATGAACGCTCCTGGGAGCGATTTCATAGCTACTTTGAGGACCTGCACAAAGGGTTTGATGATAAGATAAAGCGCATCGCTCCTGAAATTTCAAAAGGGGAACTCCGCCTGGCTGCACTATTGAAAATGAATCTTAATTCACACGAAATTGCCAGTGTATTGAATATTTCGCAGGAAGGGATCAAAAAGGCCCGGTACCGCCTGCGTAAAAAGCTGGGACTTGAAACCACCGATTCACTTGAGGAATTCCTGGGCAGCATGCGATTTTCGTGAGCTCAGATAAGACTGTAAAAGCCTATTTTCCATTGATTTAATTTTCCCACATCACCAGCCTCTACCGAATATTCCTACAGAACAACCAGGGGTTTCACAAGATTGACACCCTCTGCTCCATGATAGAGTTGAATAAAGTAACTTCCTGCTGTACTGCCCTCGTCCAGCGAAATATTCAGTTCATTAGTTCCCCGGTCCAAACTCCCTTTGTACAGATTATACAGCAACTGGCCATTGGCATTGTAGAGGTTCAGCTCTGCATCCTGCATCGGGTGATCAATAACAATCCTCAGGCTAACGCGACCTTCATCAACAGGATTCGGGAATATGGCAAATTGGTTCACAGGTAAGCCCCGGTCCTTTACGCCTGTCTGCTGATGCGAAATGGTGAATCCCTGTTCAACAATATTATAGTTACCCATTTGATCACAAGCACTAACCGTCATTGTATACGTACCATCAGGCAAAGAATCCTGTATTTCATATAATAATTTATGTTCTGCAGGTGACCAATAAGCATCTAACTTAAAAATCTAAATTGAGTTTTTTCACCCGGGTTTCACCCGGTATTTGAAC
>CAZOXI010000230.1:0-5880 GCA_964583445.1 uncultured Bacteroidaceae bacterium
AAAGGTGGTAGCGTTTTTTGCCGGTGGGTGGTAGCGCTTTACTCCGTGGTTAAAAATTCAAATGTTCTTTTTCAACATTTCCCTCTCCAAATTCCCTCAAAGACTGTATAATTAATGATGTGAGAGAATGTTCCACAGACAGATTCTTAGGACTCGTTTTTTTGAATGTAATCTTTTGATTGCCAACCTGTACCTTTCGTGGTGATCCATCAGTTAAGTAAACTACATTCATGGGAATCTGCGTAGTTAGTCCCAGCCGATACTGAGCATATGAGCCAGTTGGTATAATCCGTGCCTGATCCCTGGTTCTAATTGCTTCAGCAAGCTGGTCTGCAGAAGGTTTAATCATACCAAGCAGCTTATCAATTTTCGGATAGTAATATATACCTTTAGATAATCTGATCACAAACTCTTCCCTACTCAATCGCTGGAGAGCTTGCCTTACTGCAGTATCAGTTCCAATATCCGAGAAATCAGATATGAAAACTATGCTGCCTTTCGGCATTTTATTTAGCTTACTTTTAATTCTATTTTGAACTGATTCTGACATCTTTATCAAATGATTATGTCACAAAAATAGTAAATTTATGTGACAGATGTCATTCACTTATATTTTCTTTCACTCCTCCGGATGATTTGGTATTTTTGATGTTGAATCGAAAACCTATCCATTTTTGACCATTTCAACGGCATTACATCGAAGAATATGATGATAGTATTTTAGTATATGTTATGATCAGTTTCATGCCAGTTGTTTCATCGATTTCCGGAACTCCCAGACACTATTCCCGGTATAATATGCTGCTTCATTGACAGATATTAACCCTTTACCAAGTGCAAAGTAGACCAGGCGTAAGAAACGCACTGGCTTCTCCTGGCTCAAATACTTTCCGGGTTCATTATTGTCTTTTTGATATCCTCGCGAACGATAATTGATGTTTAGATTTCTGAAGACGTAATCATTTATGATGCCTAATCTAAATGCAGTATAGAAAATTGCTGATATTGAAATTCCCCATCTCTCCTTAATTAAAATTAATTCGTTTTCATAGAAATGGAACCGTTCAAAGTACAGTTCCTTTTCTGCCATTTCTGAGGGATACAAGACAGTACTGGCAAAAACATGGCATAATTTTTCTTCAACTTTGTGTTCCATACCTGGTGGGAACCGGAGAGAATGATGTGCGAGTTCATGAAGTGCAGTAAATCGTTTCCGACAATTATTTCCTTCGTATAAGTTGCTGTTAAGAACAATTACTTTTAACCCATCAACCTCAGCAGATAAACCATCGAATTTTTCCGGGCCTTCAATCTCAATAACTTTATACCCTTTGTCTTCCAGCATTGCGACTACATCTGGAATTGGATCATAACCCAAATCCCAATCTTCACGTAATTTCCTGGCAGCTTTCTCAGCGTCATCAGGGGTAATAATTTCTTCATTGAATTCGAAGTAGGATGATTTCTCATTCAAATTGAGCAGGTTCTCAAGTTCCAGATATCTCTCAAGCTGCGTTCTGGTTTTTTCCTCGATAGCTGCTTTTTGGGTTGCTGAAATTCTGGAGGAGTGCTTTCGATAATCAGGATTGGTAAGCTCAACATTCACAGTTGGTTTAGCGTAGAAATAATCCACCGGGACATTTAATACGATTGACAACTTTATCAACAAAGTGCTGTCTGGTTTCATAACTCCCTGCTCATACTTGTTCAGAGATTGTTTGGACACGACGTTGCCTAAAGCATCAGCAAGCTTCTGAAGCGACATACCAGCCATTTTACGGGCAGATAATAATCTTATAGCGAAGGTGTTCTCCATTAGTGTGGGCGTTTGTTGACAAATATACTAAAATTATACCATATGTCAACATGGCTCATATATAAACTATTTAGAATCATTTATACTGTTGAAGGATTTTCAGGAATCGAATTCACATTAGAGAAAGCAGCAACGTTGAACTAATACTTCCCCTTTCCCGGAATCACATTCCTTACCCCACCGGTGGGATCCTCCACGTCTCCTGAATACCTGGGAATGACATGGATGTGTACATGAAATATGGTCTGGCCTGCTGCGTTGCCAGAATTGAATCCGATATTGAATCCATCCGGGTTGAAGTTTTCTTCCAGGTATGTTTTGGCTTGCTCTGCCAGTTTCCAGAGATCGTTTTTCTCCTTTTCACCCAATTCAAAATAATCGTGCACATGCCGTTTGGGAACTACGAGAACATGCCCCCTGGATACAGGATATTTGTCGTAAAAACAGATGGATAAATCTGAGGAGAGGAGTATTTCACGGTCTGGCTGACAAAAGGGGCAATCGCTCATGTTATTGAATTTTGTAATTCCAGGGGGTGAGGCCCCGGTTGTGGATCAGATGTTCCGACATGTCAATAAGTCCGTTGTAGCCCTGGATCTGCCAGTTACCTGGTTCTGTCATTTTGTGCCCGAGCAGGGAGATGTTGAGTTCCCTGGAAAACTGTTCTTCAAACCTTGCGTGAAGCAGCTCCCAGTACCCGATGATCCGGTCCCTGATCTTCCGTTCAGACAAAACGGCCCTTGTCGGGATGGCATCTTTCTTTTTTATGTTGATTGCGTCGGAGCTGGGCAACAGGTTCCAGAGGTCATTATTATGGAGAGCCGAGAAGGGGAGGAGATGGTCAATGTGCATGTTCGTCTTCAGCTTTCTTCCCGACCAGACACATTCCACCTGGTCCTTTTCAAGAATATCCCTGTAAAAATGCTTCGCCTGGAGGACATCCCGTTCCACTTCCAGGTCACTGAGCAGTGTGATGATATTGCTGGCCCTGATCTCTGATCCGGGAACAATGTTCGAGGTGAAGTCGGCCCACTTGAAGATGATGGAGTTGGTACCGGCAACGAAAGTGCCCACATCCCGCAATACGGTATGAAAATCTATCGAAATGGAAAAAGTTCCCATTTGGTCAATGATCCAGTTAAGATCGAGGCTTCCCGGCCTGGATGCCCTGTTTCCGGAGTAATGATAAAGCATTCCGCCCAACCCTATCGCACTCCCGATATAATGCATCGGTTGATTTACGATGGTATCCCTCAATTTTCTCAGGAGCCTCAGGACCGTTTCCATGCGTTCTTTGTCGGTCAATCCTCTCTTCAGATCGGAATATAATTCGTGGTAACTGGTGGCGTTTTTGTACAATGCAATCACTTCCCCGAACTCCCTTCTGAATGCAATAGTGCGCTGACCGTCGTCGCCATATTTTTGCGGTATGAAATCCTTGCTGGCCAGCAGCGGATAATAATATTCGATCCATTTCAGGATCATGAGTCCCATGGGGTAGGAGATGTCTTTCCCGTCCGTTGTCCTGTAATGCGGGAAATTCTGGATGATGTCGATGGTCCCCCGCAACAACGCAAACTTATACGTCGAGTCTTTGCTGTCGCGCTCGATGATCTTTGCCAGGTCGGTGAGGGAGAAGGGGGACATAAGGTTAAAGATAATGAAGATAAATGGATATGGTATATGGGGTGCTTTCTATTTTCAGGAAAAGAAATGACGTGTTGTGTACAATTTAGAAGCTGAGGAAGAATATTATCCTACAATGGGGCGGTTGCACCTTCATGTGTTAAAGGTCAGTATATTTCGTGGCATTGCCTTTGGATTTTTCAACCGGGTATTTTTCGGCGTTCTTCCGGATTTTCTCCAGTACGATCTCTTTCACATCCAGGTTGTGTTTGCCGGCGAGCAGGAAGGCATACGCGAAGACGTCGGCCAGCTCTTCCCTGAGTTTTTCATGTTCTGTTGTTTCACACTCTTCAACGGGCTTCCAGAGGAACAATTCATTCAGCTCTGCGGCCTCTATGGACAGGGCCAGTGCCAGGTCCTTGGTATTGTGGAATTGCTGCCAGTTGCGGTTGTCACGGAATTTTTCCAGGGCTTCAATGATCTCTTCGATTTCAGTCATCTGGTTTTTGATTCTAAATTAACAATTCAAACGGAGAATCATTCCTGGCCAGGATAAAAATCAATACTTTCCCTTCCCCGGAATCACATTCCTTGCACCGCCGGTGCGCTGATTAAGGGCCTTTTTCGACCAACAAAATGCTCTAATCATAAAAGAGAATGTGTCAGACCAGGAAAAAGGGAGAAAATATAACTTTAGGATATGAAACGAACTTAAGAAAGACAGCTCGCCAGACACACAAAGTGGAGCACTACCTCCCGGTCCAGACTTTATGTGATATTCCCTTTATCAATGAATAAAAATTCAACAATGAATTCTGTAACGCAAAAAGTGAATAAAACGATATCTATAAGCAAGTTGCCTGCAAGCTAAACGGAGTAGCATATTCAACAAATTTCTTAAATTTGAAAGAAAAAACATATGCAACGAATTCTTACCGAAAAGAAAAATGATTTGAAACGCTTATGCCAGTTGCTTAACGTAAAAAGATTATATGCATTTGGTTCTGTTGTTTCAGGAGAATTCCGAGACGATAGCGATATTGATTTTCTAATCTCATTTGCCGAAAATTTAAGCCCAGAAGAATACGCGGATAATTATTTCTCCCTTCATTATAAACTAAGAGAACTGTTTAACAGAGAAATTGACATTGTTACTGAGAGAACCTTGTCAAATCCTTATTTTATTGAAAGTGTCAATGAATCAAAAGAATTAATCTATGAAGCGTGAAATAAAGAAATATCTCTATGACATTAAAACTTCAATAGATTCGATTGATGAATATTTTGGTGGCAAAAGAGATTTCTTTGAATACCAAAATAATAAACTCCTTCGACGTGGCATTGAGAGAGAATTGGAAATAATTGGAGAAGCAGTAAACCGTGCTTTGAAAATTGAACCTGACTTAAATATTGAAAATGCCAGATAAATTGTAGATACGAGAAACTGGGTTATTCAAGGATATGATAAAGTAGATGACGTGGTAATTTGGGCAATAATATCAAATCATCTGCCCAGATTAAAAACCGAAATTGAAAACTTATTGAAAGCGGAATAATACACATAAACGAAAAATTCGCCAGAAGGTATTGAATAAGGAAGCTATTTGAATCACCTAATCTTCCAGCCGGTTGAGATTCCTCCCCATGGTATATAATCCGGAAACCAATCGGAGGGTCCGGGCATGCTTAAGATGTATCCTGTTACCCTGAAGAAGAACCGGTTGGCTGAATACTGGTAACCAATCCCGGCGTTCCATTCCAGTTGGGCCTGTGCGGAGCGTACGGTCTCTGAAGGATACCTGTTCCGGTTCGTCGCCAGGAAATTGCTTACGCCTGCTGTGAGCACCAATTGGTTCCTGTTTTTCCCTATGAAATAGTTTCCATAGATCATTTGAGTGGTGGAAACATCGAGGTAATTACCTGTTTCAGTACTCCCATTATTGTCACGAATGATCTCCCCGGAGAGGATATTGATCACCCCCAAACCGGTGCCCACAGAGAATTTGCGGTTCAGGGCATATTCATAATTCACCGATCCGAAGATGAATGTCCGCCCGGCGATTTCAACATGAAAGGAGTGGGGTCCGGCCGGGATTGCTGTTTCCCGCATATCGGTCGAAGCCTGACTGCCTGATTCCTGTGCTGTTGCACGCTGTACCACCAGGGCAAGAACACCGGCGGTTAAGTATTTCAAAATGGAAAGCTTCATCTGGTCGATCTGCTGTTTATGGCAGCGAAAAATACAAAAATTTTTTAGACGGGATCCCGGGTTTCGGTGATATCGGCTTTCAGAGGTACAATTCATTTAGAGTTATCGGATGCTGGGTTCCGAAATCAATACTTCCCCTTTCCCGGAATCACATTCCTGACTCCTCCGATGGGGACTTCAACATCACCGGAATACACGGGTGTTTTTCAATTATAATATACACCTTTAT
>CAZOXI010000231.1:0-5869 GCA_964583445.1 uncultured Bacteroidaceae bacterium
GTAACTCGAAATACCATACACACCAATTTTGGTTAACATTGGTAAACATTTGAAACGATATTGCATTCAGCTTAAGAGATCATAAATACCCTTGATATATTACAAATAATTCATAAATTTACTCCTGAGATAATACATGGATATGTATTTTAAAAGGAATATATATGGAAGACTTCTTGAATGGAAAGCCTCTGGACGCAGAAAACCATTGATCATCAGAGGTGCCAGGCAAGTTGGAAAATCGACATTGATAAGGGCATTTTCAAATGAGTACAAATCATTTATTGAAATTAACCTTGAGCGTAAGAAAGATAAGGACCTTTTCAACTTATCCTCTGTTAAGGAGATACTTGAGGTGCTTTTACTTCGGGAAGATATGGAACTTAACCGGAACGAACTGCTGCTCTTCATTGACGAAATACAGGAATCCCCATCTGCTATTAAAATGCTCAGGTTCTTTTATGAGGATTATCCCGGACTCCATGTGATTTGTGCAGGTTCGTTATTGGAGTTTGCCCTGGATGATATCGAGTCATTTCCAGTGGGTAGGGTACAACAATTGGTTTTGCATCCCTTCGATTTCGAAGAGTTCTTAAATGCAAGCGGGAATAAAAAGGCACTGGAGATTCTTAACAATATTCCTGTAGAGCATCATTATTATGATGTTTTAACCAACTTATTTCATCAATACGTGATCATAGGGGGAATGCCGGAAATCGTAGCAAATTATGTTGAAAAAGAAAGTGTTGCTGCACTGAATGAGATCTATGAAGAAATCTGGCAAGCATATCTGGATGACATAGAGAAATATGGTAAAAATCAAACCCAGAAAAATGTACTTAGACATATTATTCAAACTGCAGCATACGAAAAGGACCGGATCACGTTTGGAGGATTCGGTAATTCGGATTATAAGAGCAGGGAGGTTGGTGAGGCACTCAGGGCTTTGGATAAGTCAAGATTGATTCAGCTTGTTTATCCTGTTACAAGTACTGAGATTCCGGCACAGGTTGACTATTCCCGAAAACCGCGATTACAATTTCTTGATACTGGCCTTTTGAATCATGCTCTGGGAATTCAGTCGTCTTTGATCGGACTTAGGGATTTTAGTGATGCGTATAGGGGAAAAATCATTCAACATGTAGTTTTTCAGTTACTACAAAGCCAGATATCAGAACCAAGTCGCCGTTTACATTTCTGGGTAAGGGAAAAAACAAATACTACATCAGAGGTTGACCTGATCTATCCTTATCTACAATTTCTCATCCCAATTGAGGTTAAATCCGGACCCCAGGGAAAATTGCGATCGTTGCATCAGTTCATGGAAAGGACAAATCATTCCTATGCTTTTCGATTATTGGCAAATACATATCATGAGGAAAAAGTAAAGACTCCCAGTGGCAAACAATTCACCCTATATAATCTCCCCTATTTTCTTGCATCAAGACTTCCTGAATATATTGACTGGATCGCAAAAAATGGTGAATGATCGTTGCTGCATATCCGGACAATTAGAGGATAATTATCTTTTTCACTATAATATCATCTGGTGTATGTACCTGGATCATATACATTCCTGACGGAATCCCGTACAACGTAAAGACCTGTTTCCTTTCTCCTGTCCAGTTTCTGTTCATGATTACTTTTCCGGTAAAGTCTATCAGTCTGACCGATGCCACTGCAATATCCGGAGCAGAAACAGTAACAATACCTTTTGCCGGATTGGGATATATCAATACCGTTGCATCTTCCGATCGGTCATTGGTGCCTACTTCCAATAAATAGGCGGTTACCCTGTCGGTACTGTACAGACGTCCGTCACTTACGGAGAGCAGGAATACAAATTCAGCTGTGCCGTTTACCTCGACTGCAGTAAAAGAGGGATTCCAACTGTAAGGATTATCCAGGACAATTCCGTCCGGTGGGAACCATTCATAATCCAACGCGTCGGCATCCGGATCAAAGGAGTCCGAAGCATCCAGCCACACCTGCTCGCCGGGGATCATACTGAAATCTTCACCTGCGTCGGCCACAGGTGGTTCATTCGCATCCAGAATGGTCCAACTGGTTTCCGCGGAGTAGGTGCCCTTCATCCCGCTGACATACTTCTCTATTTTTGTCAGGTCAACCCTCAGTTTGTATTCTCCCGGTGGATTGTTCAATTGGTCAAAACCGGAAAGCGTGAACAGGGTATCGGAAACCTGCTGAACCAGTATGCCTGGCAGGTCGATAACCTCTCCTTTCAACCAGAGGGACAGGCAATTTTTACTAACAGTGGAGGCAAGTACCTTTTCTGAGAAAGACAGCGCTAACATCTCCGGGTGATTGCTGACCGGTTCCAGCGGCACATCATGGAAGGATGCCTGGAAAGCCGATTCATCCACAACAATGGACTGCTGTGTGAACACCGAATTATTCCGGTTATCGATGCAATAAACCTCAAGCAGGATATTACCTGCAGAGGGAAGTGTTACAGGAAGTGAAAGTTCACCCTGCATTACGCCGCTTTTCTCTGCAAGCAACGTAAGGGTACCGAAATCATTTTTATAAACTTCGACCCTTACATCCTGGTCCACTACATCCATCACGACATCCAGGATGCGGGTGGAGGTAATGCCATCCGAATTGGAAAAACCGAGGTCGGGACGTATCCGCAAATTTTCCACCTCGGCCGGAGGGGTCCGGTCCACGCTCCACTTGAATTCTTCAATCCCGTTCCCGGCAAGACCCGCCCTGTCGTAAACAGTGTTCATGTTTACTTTCAGGGTGTAGTCTCCTTCATAATAGGTGAGCAGCCTGAATTGTGAAAGTTCACGAAAGACCGTGCTTAAAGAATCAATGTGTACCTGTGAAAGCGGTATGCGTGAACCATCTTTCCAGAGTTCCAGTGAAGCCAGACTGAATCCGGCGATTCCCTCGCTGAAGAGCAGTTCCATCCCGGTCACATGCTGTTCATCGAATCCACCTTCCGTGACTTCAGTAAATGAAAGCAGGGTCGGCGGTGTGGTGTCAATATTCCACCCGACCTCCTGCTGTAACAGCCCCTGTTCGCCGTTAATGGTGGCTATGTTGGGGAGATCCACGGTGAGACTGTAAGCCCCATCGGAGGTCATCATGGTCCCCAATCCTGAGATGTTGAACAGTTTTGCTTCTGTATCCATCAACGTAATGGTAACCGCCTCATTCAACGGGACACCATCCCTGGATAGAATAAAGCGCGACGGCAGTAGTGTATTCACGTCGATAGGCAAATTGAACCGTACCAGCAGGTAATCAAAAGACGAGCCTGCTTCACCCTCGGGCAACCCGATGAATTCTTCTACCATTGGCACGTTCAGAAACTGTGTCCACGAAGCCTGTTTCCCGACTTCTCCATTCGTTCCGTCCATATCCCGGATCCCGGCAGCCTGCACGGTCAGTACGTAGAATCCATTTCCTGTGGTCAACGTTGACAGATCCAGCTGGTAGTTGACAGCGTCAAGCTTTGTAAGCACAACAGTGGAGTCCATGATATTCTCTCCTCCCTGCAAACGGAGCATCATATCGTGGTAGGTAAAAGTTGCCGGATCGATCTCTTTGTTGAACTGAATATTTAGAGATGTAACCGGCTGACTTACAAAGTTATCAGGCATACCTTCGATACTTACTACTGCTGGTGGCCTGGGAGCTTTCAGTTTCCATACAAGGGTGTATTCCTGTTCACCGATATCTTCAAACAGATCTACAAAATGGAACATATTTTCGTAAACTGGTTCCTCTCCATCCGGAAGGGTGACATGGGTTTGCCAGGCATTGTCAAGCGGGATCATACGTTGATCTGCAATTCTTTTCACACTCACCAATTCAAATCTTCCGTCTCCCGGATCAGGAAGTTTAATATAATTCCAACCCAGTCTGGAAGCAACAACCTTCATTGTATTGGTAAACTCCGGTGCCCTGATTGATCCTTCAAAGAGACCCACATCCGCACCGTGGACATCCAGCAGCAATTGCCCCTGCGACAGGTAAATCACATCCGGCTGTTCCTCGGAATCCTGGTAGGCATTGACAAGGAAATCGTTGACGCCGTCATCGGTGGGTCCGTAGACCCGGATACTCCGTATCAGTTCGTGAAGCGCTGCACCGCTGACCAGGCTCAGATCGGGATTGCCCCGGCTGTCGAGGTGGGTGACGTTCGCCTCGTAGTTCACAAAATGTCCGAGCAGATCGGCGGTAAACCACCACTGTCCGACAGAAGTTGTTTTTGGCCCAATATTTCCGAAGTCAATATTGGTTAATCCCAGCTGGCGGGGTTGCCCGTTCAGGTTGGAACCGATCAGTTCGAAATGAATGGCCAGTCCCTTCTCGTTATCGATAATTTCCGGCTGGGCAGACTCAATACGCACATTCTTTGCTCTTCCATAGCCGTTGTTTTCGATCATCACAGCCAGCTCTGCAGGTACAATCGGTTCAATAGGCTTCGTCAGCGGATCATCACCCAGGATGTCTCGCTGCATGAAATAATGCAGGAAGAGATCGGGACTCGGGTTCACATCCAGGGTAACCGGGAACAGGGGTTTCTCCACTGTTACGCCCGTAAACGGATCCAGGTAGGAGAAGGAGCCTCCAAAAGAATAACTTTCCGGCACCTCGGGCGCCGCTCCCTTTTCAGGAATAAAGAGGATGGTGGCGCTCCCGGTCTGTTCCGCCCCGAGGGTACCCGTACCGTCAATACCTGTAAGTATATCCAGGGCCTTGGTTTCAATTTCAAACAGATCGTTGGCAAGTTCCCCGTCTGCGTTCCTGATCTCAAGCTTCAGTTCAACCTCCTCCATGGCCGTTGTGGTGTTCCCGTTGAAAATCGTTAAAGTTCCCTCGAACGCTTCACGCGTCATCACCAGCTTCTGGGAGATCTTTATCGTTACGGATGCACAGACCGATGAACGCTTCTTCTCAACTTCATCCAGCATTGTTTGCGATGCCTTATTTTTCATGTCCGCAACCGAAGTGTAGCCCAGGGATGTTGCGTATTCATGAGCTGTCTTCATCTTTTCGTGGAAACTATTGAGCGAATCCTGGTTCACAATATTCGGATATTCAGCTGTGGAATTAAATATTCCATCGTCCCATGCTTCCATGGTCCTGTTCCACCGGGAACAAAAGGCATCAATCTCTTCTTCCGTAATATCCGTTCCATTCATGGTCTGTTTAATTTTGTTGATGGCTGTTGCGCTGAATTCAACCTTATTGGTCACTTCATCATTGGTTGCTGATGCGAAGTCCTGGAGATTTTCTTTCGATTCCCAGTCCATGCTTCCCATATATTCTGAAAAAGCATCGCGTTCTGCCTTGTCATTGTAGGCAACATAGGAAAGTTCAATGGCAGCCTGTAAGATGATCGGGGGTACCGGATTTCCTTTGGATGCATAAAATTCCAATGCGTTTTTGTTTCCTATACCACCTTTGCCTCCGCCTATTCCGAATGGAGGCGTGTTATAACAGGTTTCGATGGTTTCAATGATAGTCTTGATACAGCCATGGGGACCCGGTACACAGTTGGCAGCATCCTCCAATGTAATATCCCCGTCAAGAAGACCTTTTACACAGCTTATCGCCGATAGCGCAGTACTGATAGGGTTAGGTATACAGTCCAGAATTACTGAAAGCAGGCTGAGCAGGCAGGGATCACACTCATAGGTAGAGATCATGGTGCTGGGAGTGGTTGTGGTAGGATCATATGAAGCATCATCATCACCTGAGGGTGAAGAGGGTCCTACTGAAGTACCTCCCCCCCCACCTGGCAAACCGTCACCGTCATATTCATTAAGGCATACCCGGCCTTCGAAGGTAAACAGGGCATCGCCCCGATGCCATTTTCTGTCGGGACCGC
>CAZOXI010000232.1:0-5845 GCA_964583445.1 uncultured Bacteroidaceae bacterium
GGTAACCTTGTCATTAAAATGATTGGCCGGCGGATAACTGGTGTACCTGGGCACTGGCACATTATATTTATCTAGAAGATGTTGTGCAATAATCATGTTGTCTGTTTTTTCGGCATGGCAAAAATGATAATGATCAGCGTAAGCACTCCCAGCACGGCTTCCGCCCCGAACAGACCTGTATACCCGATCATATCTGCCACTTTTCCACTGTTCACTGCCACAATCAGGCTGCTCAGGTGGGTGATCACGATCTGAAAAGTAAAATCTGTTCCGGATGCACCCGGGCGCGCAAGGTCCATAGAAGTAGTATAAATGATTACAGAAGAGGATCCATAGGCGCCCCACAGCAGGCAGATACCTCCGTAGATCAGCAGCAGGGATGGATCCATCCTGGAGAGATTCCAGAAGTACAGGGCAGCCATGATATTGACAGTGCCCAGTATGACCAGTGTTGCATTCCTGCCGACTTTTTTGATCAGCAAACCTGATCCCAAAGCACTCAGTGTCGCTACCGAGGTACCCACGATCCCCGACATGAAACCGATTTGCATAATGTTGTATCCAAGATCCACCAGGTAAGGCTTCAGCATGGTGAGTATCCCGATGAATCCTGAATAATAGAACACCAGGATCAACAACCATTTTGGCATGCCGGGAATCTTGAAAAACCTGAGCAGCTCCTTGAAATTGAGTCGGTATCCCTCTGATTTTTCAATGGTATGAAATGTCTTGTAGAGTCGCAGGGGGATCAGGGCGAAGACTACAAATCCTGCGAGCATAAAAAGGAAGACAGACCAGCCGAAAAAACTGTATGCGATCAGCAACACACCGGTGCCCAGGAGTGCACCGATGAAACTCCCCGATACCTGCATGCTGTTTCCCAGGCTGCGCTCCTCTTTTTTCAGGATCAGGATCGCAAAGGCATCCGTTGCAATGTCCTGGGTGGCCGAAGCAATAAAAGCGACAACCATCAGGACCACGATCAGTTTGAAATCGGTCTTGAGTTCCAGGAATGCAATACTGAAGATCACCACTGCATAAAATAACTCGGAAAAAATGATCCACCGCTTCAGGTCCCTGGAATTCTTTGCATTGTTGTCCACCAGCGGTGCCCAGAGGAATTTTGCGATCCATGGAAGCTTTACCAGCTGCAGCAGTCCGATCGATTCCAGGGAATAATTTTCCTGCCGCATGATCACGGGTACCACCGTGGAGAAAAAACTCATGGGCACAGACTGCGCAATATACAGGCTGAAGAGGGTAGGGAACTTGGTCCAGTTTTTGGCCTTCTTCATTCTCAGAACTCGTATTTCAGGTTCACACCGAATCGCATGGGTTTGCCTGTCTGGACATATTTATTCCCAATGGCTTCAAAATAGAACGATTCGTAATCGGTTCCGAGCAGGTTCTTGCCCCACAGTGCAAAAACAAGATTGCTTTTACTCAGTGCGATATTCGCGTCTACCAGGTTGTAATAGTTACTGCTGAAGGTGTTTTCCTCGTTCCAGTAAATCTTTCCTAGTCCACGGTAAACAAGATTGATATCCACCCGGTCGATGAAGCTGGCATTGTTGATGTCGATTGATTTTCGCAAAACAAAGTTGAGGGTATGTTTCGGGATAAACGGAATCGCATTGCCATTGTAATTTGTGTTTTCATCTTTCACATAACTGATGAATCGTGCATCGGTATATCCGTAAGAAAGTACGGGTTTGAATCCACGGACAGGTATTGATTTCAGGGTGATCTCAAATCCCTTGCTCACGGATTCTCCGGCATTACTCAGCCGTGCTCCTCTTCCGCTGGGAACGGTCTGGTAGATCTGTTGATTATTCCAGTCGATGTAGAATAGCGCAGCATCCAGGTACACATGCCTGTTGAAAAGGCTTCCTTTGAATCCCGTTTCATAGTTCCAGCTGGTTTCAGGATGGTAATAGAGCCCTTCTTCCGTTTCAAACGTGGAATTAAATCCGCCGGTTTTGTATCCCTTGGCAGCTGTGGCATACACCTGGATGGGTCCGGTTTTGTAGCTCAATGCAACTTTTGGCAGCAGCTGGATATAGCTGAGTTCGGGGTAAGTGGTATCGGCCATTGGTATCGCGTTTCCGGCACGCTCCATGTCATAGACATAATACAGATCGTCGCGTTCGAAATCTGCGCGGATCCCGGCAGTAAGCGACAGGTTGTCGACCATGAAGTCATTGAGCGTGGATTGGTGGAACAGCGCGGCGCCACTTACTGAATTCCGGTAGCTTTTTTGCAGGAACATGTCGCTGGCAAATACATCCACATCCACCTGCTTGGTGAATTGCTGGGTAAACCCATAGGCTCCGAGTAGCCAGTTATAGCGACTTTTATCCGGTGCAGACCGGAGGATGAATTCCTGTGATACCATATGCTGCAGTTGGTCCTGCACGACAAAGTACAGGGAATCAGGCGTGAAATCCTGGTCAATTTCCTGCCGGTCATCCAGGAACTGGTAGGAGGTGGTAGAGGTAAACGCAACTTTGCTGTCCGCATAGGAAACAACCAGACCATCAGAGATCATGTTTCTCGCGTAAGAGCTGGGTTGATTGTAGTTGATGCGTTCGGCAGCCATCAGGGAATCGTTCAGCAGGGCATAGGGATATCCGCCTTCCGTGCTGTATTCCAGGCTCAATACATTTTCCATTTTCCAGCGGTCATTGATCTGCCAGATCAGTTTGTTCCGACCTCCTAATGAATTGGCACGGTCCACCTGCTCCCCGGAAAAGACATTGGTATAATATCCCTGGTTGTGCTGCACATTGAATGCAAATGAATAGGCCAGGTCATCACCCGCCTTACCGTAATGACCGAAGTTGCCATTAAAGGCGCCGTAGCTTCCCGCTTCAAGCTCCACCGAAGTGCCCTGGAATTGAAGCGGAGAACGGGTGATGATATTGATGATCCCACCCATGGTGTTTCTTCCATACAGGGTGCCCTGGGGTCCCTTAAGTATTTCAATCCGCTCAATGTCGAAGAAATCGAAATTAAATGCGGCTTTTTCGAAATAGGGTACATTGTCCACATACAGTCCTACCGAGGGACTGTTGATGCGGGAGCCAATCCCGCGGATATACACGGGAGAGGTCAGCTTGGAGCCATAATCGGGCATGAAAAATCCAGGGGCAATGGCTGAAATGTCGGTGAGGGAGCGGACATCGGTCTGATCCAGGATCATTGAATTCAATAAGGTCACTGACGTGGGCATCTGTTTTAGCCCGAGGTTATTCTTGGAAGCCATGATTTGTACTTCCGAGATGTTCAGTTCAGGAACATCAGTGCTGTCGGTCATGATGATCACCTGCTGGGAGAGCATGAAAGGGGCATTCAGCAGGAATACAAATGCAATGTAAATATTTTTCAACTTCATTGTAGTTCATTATATGGTAAGTAATTGATCCGGTCAATGCACTTTTTTCAGCCTGTGAAAAAAGAAACACGGACACAGAAATAAATGATCGGGGTATTTACAATGAAGCTACGGGTGGTGGCCTGGAAAAAAGCGGATGGTAATACGATCGAAGGACCGGGTCTTCGTGTGTTATGAGCAGTGAGGTTCCACCGGAAAAGCGGTGAATCACGGGATCTGAACAGGTACTGCACTCACCGAAAAATTGATCGTAATGGTAATTATTGCTAGCTGCACCCGGTTGGGTGTCAGAATGGTCCTTGAAGATGGTCTTTGCGGCCAGCGCTGTGTCTTCATCACTTCCTGATTCGAACTTCATAATGGAATGCACGCCAATGTAAAGGCCATAGAACATGGCCAGTAACACATAAGGCAGATATGTTGAAAAGAGTCCTAGCGAGAACATTCCAAAAATGATTTATCCAGCTACAAAGGAAAACAAAATTCACTTTCAGGCTGGAACGGATGGCAAGTATCGGGATAATTTAGAACAATTCCAAATGACATATCTGGGTGTTGTTCATGATAGATCTTTTAAAATAAGGCACCGGGATGCAATGATTTTTATGGTGGTGACTTACATAAATAGGGACCTTTGGCGACAACTCATATCGTCAAAGTATTATACAGGCTATTAATTTATTTTGTAAAAACTGGCGGATTAGCGTATCTTGATTCATATTTAAAGAAAAGTCTTCAGTCAGCATCACGAAAAATACACTTGATGATGGAGAAATTTGAGATCAACGGAACTACAAAAACTCCCAGGATCATTTTGGATGCAGGTTCGGGCGATTTGTTATTTGAAGGAAGGTCCAATCCTGAAAATGCAAGTGAACTGTATGAACCAGTCATCCACTGGCTGGAACGATATATTGAGCAACCGGCTGAGCAGACCCACCTGAGAATGAATCTTGAATTTTTCAATACCAGCAGTTCCAAGTATATTCTCGAAGTGCTGCGGAAGATCAGGTATCTTGCCGATAAGAACCATGCCTTCAATGTTACATGGATGTATGAGGATGACGACCTTGAAATGCTGGATACAGCAGAGGCTTTTGAAATGATGACTGGATTAAAGTTTGAAAAGGTAAGTTATCCTGAAACAAGCAACTCAGCAGATTAGTAGCATCCAGCCAAATTCAACTTCCGCATGATCCTTTCAAATACGGTTCCGCTAATTATTGCTAATTTTGCAGGGTCAAATAAATACCACGCATATGCTTGTCTTTAAATTTGGAGGTGCTTCTGTGAAAAGTGCAGAAGCGGTCAGGAACATTGTGAATATCCTCGGTAGATATTCCGAGGAGATAGTCATCGTCGTATCTGCCATGGGAAAGACCACCAACGCGCTGGAAAGAATCATCGAGTATTTTGTCAACGGGGATGAAGCGCATCTTAAAGAGGAGTACAGCCTGCTGAAACAATACCACATGGAGATCCTTTACGGATTGTTTGAAGACAAGGGGAACAAGGCTTTCATGGATATCGAAGAGGTATTTGAGGACCTGGCGGACCGGCTTGGGCAGGAGCCGACCATGAATTATGATTTTGACTATGACCAGATCATTGGGTTCGGGGAAATTCTGAGTACGAAGACCATTACACATTACCTGAACAAAGCCGGCCTGAAAGCGAGATGGATAGATGTCAGAAAATCGCTGAAGACCGACAATACTTTCAGAGAGGGAAGGATCGATTGGGAGATCTCAGCCGGTCTTGTGAGAAAAAATTTCGTGTTTAACGGCGAGAACTTCCTCGTTACACAGGGATTTTTGGCATCCAATAAAAACAATCAGACCGTTTCACTTGGCAGGGAAGGGTCGGATTATACCGCTGCAATCCTGGCGCACATGCTTAAAGCGGATTCGGTCACCATCTGGAAAGATGTGCCAGGTGTGTTGAATGCAGATCCGAAATATTTCGATGATACCATCCTGCTGGATAAACTCTCCTACCTGGATGCCATTGAACTGGCCTATTACGGAACCAGCGTGATCCATCCAAAGACCATTAAACCTCTTCAGAATAAAAATATAAATCTATATGTGAAATCATTTGTCGAACCCGATGCACCGGGAACACTTGTGGCCAACCTGGCATATGAAAAACTGGTGCCCTCGTTTATATTCAAGATGGACCAGGTGCTGATCCGGATCTCACCCCATGATTTCTCGTTCATTGCTGAGGACAACCTGGAGCGCATCTATGGAATTCTCCACAAGTACGGACTGAAGATCAACCTGCAGCAGACCTCTGCCGTGAGTTTCCAGGTGATCGTGAACAATGACAAGCGCAAGGTGCGGCAGGTGGTGGATGAACTGGAAGAACATTTCAAGGTCTCGTATGAAACCGGTCTGGAACTTGTGACCATCCGCTATTTCGATGACGAAACCATCCAGCGGGTAATGA
>CAZOXI010000233.1:0-5827 GCA_964583445.1 uncultured Bacteroidaceae bacterium
GACCAGCTGCAGGACAAGAAGGTGCTTGCGCCTGAATATGGAGGCGACAGGAACACGGTAGGAAGATGTGCATCCACAACAGATCCCATCCTGGCATTTCCGGGCCACTTGGCTCCCAATGACCTGCTGTTTTATCATGCTGAACAATTCCCGGAAAAATACAGGAATGGAGCGTTCGTTGCATTCCATGGATCCTGGAACCGTGCACCGGAACCACAAAAAGGCTACAATGTGGTTTTTGTGCCCTTTGAAGGCGAATTACCTTCAGGTGATTGGGAGGCATTTGCAGAAGGATTTTCACAACAGGAGGTGGTTGAAAATCCGGGTGATGCAGTGTATCGACCCTGTGGGTTAGCTGTTGGGCCGGATGGTTCTCTCTATGTGAACGACTCAAGGCAGGGACGTATATGGAGAATTTTTTATTCAGGTTAGACGATCTGGAAGATAATCTGTAATTTTATGCTTCAATTATGAGCTGGCCGCTTCACGGATTTTGCTGTCGGTACGCATGAATATTGGAAACATAAAATGATTTGCTGATGAAGAATTCAATACTACTTGCAATTACAATCCTGCTGCTTTCCGCCTGCGGAGGGAGCAGTGGTAAAGCAAAAAACACCGTAGCTGATCCTGTTCCGGCAGACAGACCTGCCCTGCAGGCCGTGGATGACCTTTCAAAACATCCTGGTGAGCCGCTTTATAAGCAGCATTGCCTGGCTTGTCACCAGGCCGATGGCAATGGTGTTCCGGGAATGTTTCCTCCGCTGAAGGATACGAAATGGGTCAATGGAGAAAACGAAACGCTGATCAGTATCGTACTGCATGGCATGGACGAGAAGATCGAGGTCAACGGAGAAGTCTATAATAGCGTCATGGCTCCGCTTCCTTATTTAACCGACCAGGAGGTGGTAGATGTCCTCAATTATGTGCGGAAAAAGTTTGGTTCCGCTGCGCCTGATGTTGCACTCGACGAAGTAACCAAAGTCAGGGCAGAAGGCTAAAGACAGGCAGTAATTTTTCTGTGACAACGATGCCATTCATAAAAGACTTTATTAGATGTACTGCATCAAATCAATGCTGAAATAAGATGGGAAATGATCTGAAGGGAAGAAAGCGGCTCCCGTCGTGGATGCGCATGCAGATGCCGGGAGGGAAACAGTATATGCAGGTGAAAGAGGTGGTGGAGAAAAATAAGCTCCATACCATCTGCACCAGTGGAAACTGCCCGAATATCGGTGAGTGCTGGGCAGAAGGAACAGCTACTTTTATGATCCTGGGTGACACCTGTACACGTTCCTGTAAATTTTGCGCTGTGCATACAGGCAGACCATTGCCTCCGGATCCGGATGAGCCGCAAAGGTTGGTCGATTCCATTCGAAAGATGAATATTAAACATGCAGTGATTACTTCGGTGGACCGGGACGACCTGGATGACAAGGGTGCCGGGTTCTGGGCCGGGACCATCCGGTTCCTTAAATCTGAACTTCCGGAGCTGACCATGGAGACACTGATTCCGGATATGGATGGCAGGCCGGATCTGATCAGCCAGGTAATTGAAGCACAACCAGAGGTGATCTCCCATAACCTGGAGACGGTCAGGAGACTCACCCCGCAGATCAGAAACCGCGCAAAGTATGAGACCAGCCTGGATGTGATTGGTCAGATCAGTAAATCAGGATTGATTTCCAAATCTGGTATCATGCTCGGACTCGGGGAGACAGAGGCAGAAATACTGGAGACCATGGATGACCTTTTGCGCGTTGAGTGCGAAATATTGACCATCGGTCAGTATCTCCAGCCTACACTCGACCATTTGCCAGTGGAGGAGTATGTAGCTCCGGAAAAATTTTCAGAATATAAAGCAATTGCACTTCAGAAGGGCTTCAGGCATGTAGAAAGCAGTCCGCTGGTGCGTTCCTCCTATCATGCTGAACAGCAATTGAGGAAACAATAGAATTGTCTTATTTAATAGATAACACAAATTTTATTCACGGAACGTTATACTGTGAAGAAAAAGTTCAAGTTTTATTTTATAAATATCTAATGTCTAGAATTATATACCAGGATCTGGGATCAAGGGATTACAAGGAGACCTGGGACTACCAGGAAGAATTGTTCGGAAAATGGATGGATTTTAAGCGGGATGGTGAACAGGGAGACCCTCCGGATCAGTACCTGTTATTTGTTGAGCATCCGCACGTCTATACACTGGGTAAAAGTGGGGATGAGACCAATATGCTGATTCATGCCGATTTTTTAAAAGAGATCAATGCCACCTATTACAAAATCAACAGGGGAGGCGACATCACCTATCATGGTCCCGGACAGATCGTGGGTTATCCGATCATCGACCTGGAATCTAACCAGATGGGATTAAAGAGTTACATCAAGTTCCTGGAGGACTCCATCATTGAATTGTGTGCACATCATGGTATTGAAGCAACGCATTCAGAAAGTGCAACGGGCGTATGGCTGGATGAAGGGCATCCGCGCAAAGCCCGGAAGATCTGTGCCATCGGGGTACGGTCAAGCCGCTTTGTAACCATGCATGGATTTGCTTTTAATGTCAATACAAACCTCGATTACTTCACTTATATCAATCCGTGCGGTTTCCAGGAAAAAGGAGTTACCTCTATGGAAAAGGAACTGCATCAAAAGCAGGATATGGAGAAGATTAAGGAGGAGTTGAAGGGGATATTACTACGACGTTTGAATCCGGACCACTGATCGATCCGCACCCAACTGTTCCGTATGCATCTCCCTTTGCCGGTACAGTTTACATACCTGTTGGTGTCGTATGCACTGTTCACATCATAGCGAACCGGTTGCATCTCATTGCTCCGACCGCATTGCCCTGATCTGGCTGAGTGCTTCGCTGATCTCCGTAGTTGGACGCTGACAGGTTTTGTTAATGCAAACATAGATGGTGGTCCGACCAGGAACATGCTTGTGTTGCAGCAACGGCAGGGTACCGGTGTTTTCTCCGCCTGCCAGCAGTACATCAGGCAGGTATTCCATACTCAATTCACTGCGGATTTTTTCTGCGTTGCTTCCGATGATGACTACTTCATAGATCTCATTTGCAAACCAGGCCATCAGATTGTCCCAGTTGGAATAGTATGCACCGCCCTTCAGGGCGTGATCTCTCACATTGTCTAACATTTGCCTGGAACGCCGGCTATAGTCTTCCCTGTTAAAATATTTACCAAGCAAAAACAGGTTCTTGGCCATCTCCGAGCTGGCCGAGGGAATTACGTTGTCGGGAACCTCCATTTTTCTGGCGACAAGTCCGGGGTCAAGATCTGAGGTGTAAAACAGCATGCCGCTGGCAGGGTCATTGAAATGGTTTATTACGTAATCTGCCAGGTTCCTGGCCTCCTCCAGCCAATCTTCTTCGAAGGTAGCCTGGTAGGCAGCGATCATTGCAGCAATTACAAAGGCATAGTCATCCAAAAAGCCATTGATCGAGGTTTTCCCATCTTTATAATTCCTGAAAAGACGGTGGTCATCCTGGATCATATGGGTTCGAATAAATGAAAGGTTTTCAAGTGCAGCCTCCAGGTAGACTTGCTGGTTGAAAGAACTGTATGCATGGATATACCCCATCGCCATTAATGCATTCCAGGAGGTGAGAATTTTTTCATCCCGTTCGGGCCTGATCCTCCTGTTTCTTACTCTAAATAATTTTTGTCGCGCTATTTCCAACAAAGTATCGAGTTCATCTTCAGGAAGATCATGCTTGGCACTGAATGCCTTTTTGTTCTTTCCGGTATGCAGTATATTGGATCCGTCCTCCCAGTTTCCGCCGGATTGCACGCTGTAGTATTCGGCAATTATAGAAGCTTCCTCAGGCCGGATGCGATCTTGTTCGGGGGGACGATTTTTTTCTTGCGCATGAGATTCCTGGAGTGCCTGTAAAAATGCATCATAACTCCATGTGTAGAATTTCCCTTCCACGCCTTCACTGTCAGCATCCTGGGCACTGTAAAACCCACCTTCGGGAGAGGTCATTTCACGCCGTATAAACGCAAGGGTTTCGTTACACACCTTTTTAAATTCAGGCACCCTGGTTGCACGGTATGCTTCGGCATAAAGGCTCACGAGCTGTGCATTGTCGTAGAGCATTTTTTCAAAATGCGGAACTTTCCAGGAAGCATCTACGGAATAACGCGCAAACCCGCCACCGATATGGTCATAAATCCCCCCGGCTGCCATTTTGTGTAAAGTCAGCAGCACCGCTTTCTTTGCCTCCTGGTTACCGCTGAGTAATTGGTAGTACAGGAGAAACCTGTAACCGGAAGGAAGCGGGAATTTGGGTGCGCCCTTGCTGCCTCCATTTTCTGTATCAAGTTGAGGTTTCCATCGTAGAAAGATTTCCTCCAGGTCCTGCATAGAATAGGCATTGCTTTCTTCCGTGATGTATAAATTTTCCTGTGACCTGATCCCATGGGTCAGTTGTTGCGCCTGTTCTTCTGTTTTTTCAGGGTTACTTATAGTGAATTCAAGGACCTGTTTCAGCATGTCAAGCCACTGCGCAGGAGGAAAATAGGTGCCGGCATAGATGGGTCTTCCATCAGGAAGTGCGATGCAGTTCAACGGCCAGCCGCCTCGCCCGGAGAGGAGCTGCACCGCATTCATATACACCTGGTCCACATCAGGGCGTTCCTCGCGGTCCACTTTAATGGCCACGTAATGTTTGTTCATGAAGTCAGCGATCTCTTTATTTTCAAAGCTTTCATGTTCCATTACATGGCACCAGTGACATGCAGAATACCCGATGCTGATCAGCAGAAGCTTCTGTTCCTTCCTGGCCTTTTTCAGCGCAGGTTCACCCCACGGATACCAATTCACAGGATTGTGGGCGTGCTGCAACAGGTAAGGACTGGATTCATGGATCAATTGGTTGGTATATGCTGGTGTCGGATCATTCATTGTACAGCCGCAGTTTGATATTTTCTTTTCTATAGATTAAAACACCACGTCTATATGAATGTTCAGTATACAGTTCACAGTACACTATTTGCACGTTTAATTACCCGGTATTTTCATCAACACGTTCAAGGATATCACCAGGTTGACGATCTACGGCCGAGCATTTACTCCTCCAGCAAGGACAGCAATGTGATCGCTTCTTCGCGGTTTTCGCCGCATACAGCGGGATCGGCCTTAAACAGGTCACAGACCGCGGGACGGTCGGGATGATCATAAATGCCACACATATATGTTTCGGTGAGATGAATGCATCGAACTCCCGCAGGCTTCCCATTAGGCATTCCCGGGATGGGCGTGCTGATAGATGGCGCTATACAACATGCCCCGCAACCGATTCTACATTCCATCCTGCAAATATAATGGATTTTTATTTGGGCAATCTCGTTTGCACCCGGGCTCATTTGCACCCGGGCTCAATTGCACCTGGACTCATATGCACCTGGACTCATATGCACCCGGGCTCGTTTGCACCCGGACACGTTTGCACCCGGACACGTTTGCACCCGGCTTATTTGCACCCTGGCTCGTTTGCACCCGGCATGGAGAAATGATCTGTCACAGCACCATTGAAAAGGGCTGATGGCACCTTATAAAATCTACCTGCTTAACTGCTTTCCATAGAAGGAGCGCCAATCCTGATTATTTCTTTCGATTGGGTTGCGAATAAGGATGATTTTAGGCAGATTTGCATGTGCATGGTCGTCGTATGCACCCGGGCCATATACACATTTTAATGTATTCATGAAAAAACTGGTTATCGTAATCATTGCAGCCCTGGTTGCTGTATCCTGTCTGAAGCAGGAAGATTATCATATCGATATTACCTATACCGGTG
>CAZOXI010000234.1:0-5826 GCA_964583445.1 uncultured Bacteroidaceae bacterium
CCTGCACAGCCTGGTATCTTCCTCCATGCGAACGAAGTACGCCGGTCCCCTGCATCCCTCCTTCCGAGACGAATTTCCCCAGCGGACCATTCATGCTGCCTTCGATATGATGTATGGTACCATCCTCGAGATATTGTATAAGATGTGCGTGACAGGGAAACGAAGCCGAAGGAAACCATCGCAGCCCCTTCACTCCCAGTTCATGTGCAATATCGAAGACCTGGTTAGCCAGCAGGTCCCCGTTCCTGAAATGGTGGTGGGTAGAGATGGTCATGCCATCGGAGAGCCCCGCTTTTTGGAGTGCCTCTTTCAGGCTGCCGACACGTTTATCGCCATCAGCCGGGTAATCAGCACAGGTTGCAATACAGGGTGCATGCTTACTGCTATCGGGTTTGTATTTCCCGACGCCCTGGTAGGGCGTCATCGCCTGGCCATTGACCTTTTCAGGAACGTTCCTTCCGGCTGCATTCTCTTTAAATTTCATGATGATCGGTTTATTTCTTTACTTCTCTCAGAATACAATAATTGCGCTTTAAGATCTGTGTTCCCATATATTTCTGTTCGTATCTGCAAGCGTATGGTCCTGGTTAAACGCTTTTGTTCGATAGGTGCCCATTGCTGTGACCAGGATTCTTGTTGTGGATTGCCCGACTATTCAATCAACCTGAACTTCCTTGCAAGCACCAGGGTCTGCTCAGCGCGTTTCACCACAGGTGCATCGATCATTTTGGAACCGATGGATACCACACCGAGTCCTCTTTGCTTTGCCTCTTCGTAAGCTGCGGTGATTTCTTTTGCTTTCTCAATCTCCCCGACTGATGGTTTGAATCCTTCATGGATCACTTTGATTTGTCCCGGGTGAATACATCCCATTCCCTCGAAGCCCAGTGCAGCTGATGCCTTTACATTTTCCAGCAATCCTTCCATATTGGACACATCGGAATAGACCGAGTCAATTGGCTGGATACCGGCAGCTTTACATGCATTAACAATGCGGGTGCGTGCATAGAATGATTCTGTTCCTTCCTGTGTACGGGGCACTCCCAGGTCTGCCGTAAAATCTTCCAGTCCGATTGCCATGGCAACCACGTTTGTTGATGCTGTCGCGATTATAAATGCATTTTCCACGCCTTTTGCACTTTCTATGATCGGCATAAAAAGGATCTCTTTCCCAAGACCTTCATGTACCAGCGTGGCGCGTACCACCTCTTCCACTTTTTTCACCTGCCAGGCCTCTTCACACTTGGGGATCAGCAGGAGTTCCGCCCCATGCGGAGCGACCACAGAAGCATCCTCCAATCCAAGCGGCAGCTGATTGATCCTGACCATGCGCTCAGCACCGTGGAATTCCACGTTACGCAGTGCATTCCGGACGAGGATCCTGGCTTCATTTTTCCGGTCAGGAGCCACGGAATCTTCCAGGTCAAGGATGATCCCGTCCGGCTCATGAATCCCCGCGTTGATCATCATCGCTGGATTATTGCCGGGCAGGTAGAGCCGGGACATCCTGAAGCGATCGGGTGCCGGATATGATGCGGGGTGTTCAATGGCCGGCAGCAGGAAGGCTTTCCGGGTATTGGATATTTTCCTTATTGCCGCCTCGAGCCTGGCTGCCAGCACATG
Source organism: uncultured Bacteroidaceae bacterium (assembly GCA_964583445.1). Classification (GTDB taxonomy): domain Bacteria; phylum Bacteroidota; class Bacteroidia; order Bacteroidales; genus M55B112. The sequence goes on from CAZOXI010000234.1 coordinate 1,624, forward strand.
GGGCAACGACCCACTGTCCTCGATTTCCACCTCAACATTTCCAAGCTCATAGAAATCGAGCACTTCGCTCACCAGCGCATGTATGCTTTCACCATACATGGAACTGACCTTGCTATTGAGATGAACCATACGTCCGCCCTCATCATTCAGGGTAACGGCTATCCTGCAGTCTGACCTGATCTTATCACCGGTGTTCCCAGCTACTCCCGTTTTTTCCATGAGCAATTGTAGTTGATACATTAACAAAAATACGCAGCGGAACCAACCGCCGAGTCGGGTCGGTTATGTTTAAAAGCAATTCTACCAGAGAAAACTCAGCAGGATCCCTGCAGCAACTGCACTGCCAATGACACCAGCAACATTCGGTGCCATGGCATGCATCAGCAGGTGATTGGACGGATCTTCCCTTAAACCAAAATTTTGCACTACCCTTGCGCTGTCGGGCACTGCAGACACACCTGCAGCACCGATCAGCGGGTTGAGCTTCCTGTCTTCCGGTGTAAAGATATTCATCACTTTGGCAAAGATGATTCCACCGGCAGTGGCGACCATAAACGAGAGTGCACCCAGTCCAAAAATGATCATGGATTCGGTGGTCAGGAACCGGTCTGCCTGTGTCGATGCACCCACCGTTAATCCCAGTAAGATAGTCACGATATCTATCATGGAGGTCCGCGCTGTTTCTGCCAGTCGTTTTGTCCTGGTAGATTCCTTCAGCAGGTTACCAAAAAATAACATACCCAGCAGTGGCAGCGAGCTGGGAGAAATAAAAGCTGTGATGATCATACCAATGATCGGGAACAAAATTTTTTCGGTCTGTGAGACAGCCCGGGGCGGGGCCATACGTATGACCCGTTCTTTCTTCGTGGTCATCAACCGCATAATTGGTGGCTGGATAACAGGCACAAGGGCCATATATGAATAGGCAGCTATGGCAATGGGACCAATCAGGTGTTCAGCGATCCTGGAGGACAGGAAAATTGCCGTGGGACCGTCTGCTCCCCCGATAATCCCGATGGCACCTGATTCCCTGATATCGAATCCAAGCCACAGGGCGCCGAGGAAGGTAAGGAAGATCCCTACCTGTGCAGCTGCACCGAGTAGCATCAGCCTGGGCTTTGAGATCAGTGAAGAGAAGTCGGTCATGGCACCTATGCCTAAAAATATCAACGGCGGGTACACACCCCGCATCACCCCAAAATAGAGATAGTTCATTACGCTACCTTCCTCGTAGATGCCCACCTGCAGATTCACACCCTCCGCCTGGAAAAATGGAATATTACCCATGATGATCCCCGCACCAATGGGAATCAGTAACAATGGTTCGTAATCAAACCTGATTGCCAAAAAAATAAACAAGAGTCCCACTGCAATCATTATAACATGTCCTGCAGTAGCATTTCTGAACCCTGTATAACTGTAAAATTGCCTGAGTCCTTCTGCTGCCGTTTCCATGACAGATTCAGATAATGGGTCGGCCTCCCCGCTGACCACCAGTTCCTTGTCTGCAGCGGCCTGTGCAGTATTCATCTGTCCGCCCGGAGTTATCATAAGCCGCAGCGCCCAGATAACCAGGATAATTGCAAAAACTGTAAGTAATCTTCTCATGACCTCAGATGATTTTGACCAGGAGATCCCCCTGCAACACTGTATCACCGACCTGAACCGGGATACTTTCAATGACACCCTTCCTGTCTGCAAGTACCTGGTTTTCCATTTTCATGGCCTCCATTACCATCAACAGTTGACCTTTTTCTATGATATCCCCCGGCTTCACCTTTACAGCGATGATATTCCCGGGAAGTGGTGCTGTGATCGGGTGTGCATCGCCTCGTTCTCTTTTCTCGATCTCCGGCCTGGAGGGTTCTTTCACCGGCGGGGCAATTACCCGTGGGGTTTTTGAAGATTTAACTTTTTTATGGATCTCAACCTCGTAGGGTGTTCCGTTAACTTCCAGCCGGGCGATGTTATCCTCGATGCCGATCACATCCACGCCATAAACGTTTCCGTGTATCGTAAACTTAAATTGTTTCATAACGCTTATCTGCGATTGAACTGATTTCGTACTGCATATATTTTCGAACTCCACGGGGAGTAGGATTTGGATACCTTTTTAATTGTGAGCACACCGCTTTCTTCATCGTGTAACTCAGAAAGGTAGAGGTGCAATGCCATGGAGATGGCTGCAGTTGTTTCGCCTGAGATAGCATTTCCGGGCGCTTCATCTGCATCCTCCCGGCTTCCCCTTTTGCTTTTCCGCCTTTTCATGTAGATCAATTTCGGAATGTTGGTGAAGCACCAGAATAACAATACAAGTGATACAAACACCACAACGTAACCCACTACAGCAATGACCAGTGCTTCTGTGGTAACGTTTCCTTTCAGGATCAGCCAGAGGTATATCATAGCGGAATATTTGTATGTTTACGGGGCGGGTTCATCTCTTTTTTTGTAGCGAGGGTCTGCAATCCCCTGACAATGCGGAACCTAGTATTTCGCGGTTCAATCACATCATCGATGTAGCCAAATCTTGCTGCCTCATACGGATTGGCAAATTTTGCATTATATTCCGCACTTTTTTCAGCAATGAAAGCTGCTTTTTCGTCCGGATCGGATATTTCTTTCAGCTTTCGACTTTCGAGGATCTCCACAGCACCCCTGGCGCCCATAACAGCAATTTCAGCAGTAGGCCAGGCATAATTCAGATCACCACGCAGTTGCTTGGAGCTCATCACATCGTGTGCCCCACCATATGATTTTCTCAAGGTGATAGTGATCTTGGGAACGGTAGCCTCCCCGTATGCGAACATCAGCTTTGCGCCATGGATGATGATCCCACCAAATTCCTGTGCACTGCCGGGCAGGAATCCAGGTACATCCACGAATGTTACCACCGGGATATTGAAACAATCACAGAATCGCACAAACCGGGCTGCCTTCCTGGAAGCTTCGATATCGAGTACGCCGGCCATGTGGTTAGGCTGGTTCGCTACAATACCCACAGGCATGCCGTTGAATTTCGAGAAACCCACGATCATATTCCGGGCATAGCGACTGTGCACTTCCAGGAATTCCTCCTTATCGACCACACTAAGGATCACTTCCATCATATCATACGGCTGGTTGGGATCCTCCGGGATGATCTCATTCAATTCATCCTCCATCCTGTCGATGGGATCAGTACATTCCGTCTGGATAGGATCCTCGAGGTTGTTCTGTGGCAAATATGAGATCAATTTCCTGATCAGCAGCAATCCGGCCTCTTCCGTGTCGACTTTAAAATGTGAGATGCCCGACCTGGTGGAATGCATTTCGGCACCGCCGAGTGCTTCAGTGGAAATTACCTCGCCGGTAACTGTTTTGGTAACCTTCGGGCCGGTAACAAACATATAAGAAGTTTTATCACTCATGACAATAAAGTCGGTAAGCGCCGGTGAATATACCGCACCGCCGGCACAGGGACCGAAGATGGCTGAGATCTGCGGGATCACGCCCGACGCCATGATATTGCGTTCAAAGATCTCAGCGTATCCTGCCAGGCTTTTTACGCCTTCCTGGATCCTTGCACCACCACTGTCGTTGATCCCGATCACGGGGGCGCCGACTTTCATTGCCTGGTCCATGATCTTGCAGATCTTCTGTGCATGTGTTTCAGAGAGCGATCCACCGAAAACAGTGAAGTCCTGCGCATACACGTATATGACCCGACCATCGATTGTGCCGTGACCTGTGACAACCCCATCCGAAAGGTAGGTTTGATTTTCGAGTCCGAAATCATGACTGCGGTGTTTGACGAACATGTCGTACTCTTCAAAGCTGCCTTCATCAAGCAGGATGCTGATCCGCTCCCGCGCCGTTAGCTTTCCCTTGGAATGCTGGGCGGCGATCTTGTCCTCGCCGCCGCCTGCCTTTGCCTGTTCACGCAGCGCGATCAGTTGTTTGATCTTGTCTGTACTGCTCATATTGTTGAGGTATTTTTATTGAGGTAATTATGCTGTAAAAAATGTTTCAGGGCTTTTTCGACAGGGTTAATCACTGCAGAACTCGGTAAGCACTCCGAATGTGGATTTTGGATGCAGAAACCCGATATTCAACCCTTCTGCTCCTTTCCTACCCGATGAGTCAATGAGGCGTACGCCCTTGCCTGCAGCATCTTCCAGTGCTTTATTCACATCCGGTACCGCAAATGCAAGGTGATGGATA
>CAZOXI010000235.1:0-5778 GCA_964583445.1 uncultured Bacteroidaceae bacterium
GGAGCAAAGAAGGTGTTAATAACGGATCTCAGTAACTACAGGCTGGAAAAAGCCAGGGCGTGCGAAATAGACGGAGTGCTGAATGTGAAGGAGATGCCTTTTGCTGAAGGTGTACAAGCCTACTTCGGGGATGAGGGATTTCAGATTGGAATGGAAGCTGCAGGTGTACAGGAATCTCTTGATGCGTTGATGGCAAACGTGGAAAAAGGAGGAGACATCGTGATCCTTGGTATCTATGCAAAAAACCCGGTTGTCAACATGTTTTACCTGGGCGAACATGAGCTGAATGTATTTGGATCAATGATGTACAGGCATGAAGATTATACAGCGGCAGCAGAAATGATCGCGAATGGTAAGATCAAACTGGAACCATTGATCTCAAAACATTTTCCGTTCGAAGAGTATCTCCAGGCATATCAATATATTGAAGATAAGGGCGACCGGAATATGAAAGTCATAATTGATCTGTGACGTACCATACCGGGATGAAGGTGACAACTCAATAATAACCGCACCCATTTACGCACTGGCTCCACATAAAATTAAAAAAGATACCAAATAGCATGAGTTTAATAAATCACGAAATCAAACCCATCGATCCTTCAGTAGTAACCCAGCTCGAATTGGCAGACGGAACAGCAATGCCACAGGCAGCAATGGGGACATTCCATTCAGACAATCCCGACCTTTTTGATGCAATGGACGAAATTGTTGCGGAAGCGATCCGTCTTGGATACAGGCACATAGATTGTGCAACCGCATATCAGAACGAAGAGGTGGTGGGAAAAGGAATAGCAAAAGCAATACAAGACGGTATAGTCAAACGTGATGAACTGTTTGTCCTCTCAAAGCTCTGGAATAAGCACATGCAACCCGAAGCTGTCATCCCTGCCTGTGAGGACTCCCTAAGGAAGCTGGGGCTGGAGGCGCTCGATATGTACGTTGTCCACTGGCCCTGGCCCAACTTTCATGAACCCGGAGCATCAGGAGATGCAGTGAATGAACATGCAGTACCCTATATTCATGAGGAGTTCATGAAAATATGGGACAAAATGACGGAATTGAAGCGAAGCGGAAAGGTGAAGAATATCGGCACCTCCAATCAGACCAGGAAGACCATGGAGCTGCTCCTGAGAGATACTAATGATTTTAACCGCCCGCTTTATAATCAAATGGAGCTGCATCCCCTGTTTCAGCAACAGGAATTGGTGCGGTTCTTTATTGAAAACAACGTTGTTCCCTCGGGGTATATGTCGCTTGGGTCGCCCCGAAGGCCTGGAAGGGACCGATTCCCGGAACATCAGAATGACATGCAGCACCCTGTCATACAGAAAATTGCAGAGGAAAATAATATTACACCGGCCATGGTCTGCCTTGCATGGGCACACCAGCGCGAGAACTATAGGGTAGGATATGTTTCGATGGCTGAACGGTCGGAATGGATCAAATCCAACCTGGAGGCTGCTACAAAAAATATGTTAAGTAAGGAACAATTTGTAGCGATTGATGGGGATGGTTCCGAAGCGCATCCGGGAATAAATACCAATAACAGGCTGATATGGGGGCAGGTGTTCTTCTGGACTGAAGCGCGTTTGCTGGGTCATGTCCGGGATGTGCTCTGGAATGATACGCAGGTGTTCGAAACCAGGGCGGATTATCAAAAGTTCAGCAAAGCAGCTGCAAAATTTTATGATGTTTGGAAAGCAACAGCAATTGATTTTTCCATCGAAGATTAGAACTACTAACTAAAATCAGATAGAATGAGGACAATTAATCTATTATTGGTGAGTATAGTGTTTCTGATTTCAGGATGCAATGCTGAAAAGGAGGTTCGACCCAATATTATCCTGGCCATGGCAGATGACCAGGGCTGGAGGGATGTGGCCTATAATGCGGATCCGGACAGGGGCTTGCAAACCCCACACATGGATCAGATGGCAAGGGAAGGAATCCGGTTCAACCGTTTTTATACCTCTTCACCCAACTGCTCTCCCACACGTGCAGGTATTCTCACAGGAAGGCACTGCCACCGGTCAGGAATGTTTAATCCCAATTTTGCAATGCATCCGCGGGAGCTGACCATCGCTGAAATTATGAAGAAGGCAGGCTATGCAACCGGCCACTTCGGTAAATGGCACATGGGTCCGGTCAAGGCAACATCTCCTTTTAATCCAAATATGCATGGTTTTGACTACTTTGTTTCCCATGATAATTTCTTTGAAACAGATCCTGAATTAAGCCGCAATGGCAACGACCCTGAAGTATTCCAGGGCGAAGGATCAGAGGTGATCGTTGAGGAGGCACTGAAGTATGTTGACAGCATCCGCGAAGACGGTAAGCCGTTTTTTTTGGTGATCTGGTTTGGCTCACCGCATACCCCGCACAGGCCGGCTCAGAAATATAAAGATATGTATCCTGACCTTCCGAAGGAATGGCAAAATTATTTCGGAGAGATCACGGGTATGGACCAGGCCCTGGGTAATCTGAGATCAGGTCTCAAGAGCAGGGGAATAGATGAAAATACGATGATATGGTATACCAGCGACAACGGTGGTCACAGACCCGCAAATGATATCAAAGGATTGCGTGGCAGCAAGGGGAGCATGTGGGAAGGTGGCATACGCGTTCCTGCAACGATCGTCTGGCCGGAAAAAATAACGAACCCGTTGGAGACAGATTTCAGAGCCAATACCATGGATATTTTTCCCACCTTGCTCGAGTTACTCGGTATAACCGTGGAAGATCATAAGCTGGATGGAATCAGTTTACTGCCGATCATAGAGGGAACAGATATGACCAATCGCTCAAAACCCATGCCTTTCTGGAGGGACAATCCCTATTCCAGGAAGACCAAAAGTTTTGATTCTGAATTCACCAGGGATCAATTGGATGGCTGGTGGCGGGATTTTTTCTGTCCCATCATCGATACCCCCCGGACAGAAAATTTCACGGGTTGGGCAGCGTGGATCGAAGGCAAGTGGAAACTGCACATGCAGGGGAATGGTCAATACGAATTGTATGATATAGACGCTGATCCCGCTGAAACAACGGAGCTGGCACAGGAACATTCAGAAATAGTTGAGGATCTGTCGGGGAATCTGCTGGAATGGCAACGTGATGCAGAAGTAAGTCTGACGGGTACTGACTTAAAAACGGAACCTGTGGTTGTGATCGAATAAGGCGTGAATCATTTACCTGAAGATATCAAAATCAAACCTATTACATTATGAGCAGCGTTCAAGAAATTATTCAAGTACTGCGCATGGGCGCATTCAAACGAGATCTACTTCCCCTTTTGATACCTTCCAGTGTGATGCTATCTATTGGATTGCTCTCTTTAGTGGTACTGCCTGGATGTAATTCTGAACTTCCTGAAGCGAAACAACCTGTTGATTATGTGAACCCGTTTATAGGAACAATGGCTTCCAGTGACCGGGCCAGTACGGATGGAAGAACGCATCCCGGGGCCTGTGTTCCTTTTGGCATGACCAAATGGACACCGGTGAATATCGTGGCTCACAATGATCCCTATAAATATGTCGAAGGCAGCGGCACAATGCCACTTTATCGTGGCGTGAAAATCAAGGAGGAAGTATTTGGTTTCAGGGGATCACATTTTCCAAACGGTTCACATAAGCCGGACTATGCACATTATGATTTCATGCCGCTCACGGGTGATCTGAAATTTGATCCACATAAAAGGGCATCAGCCATCAGTCATGAAGAAGAGGAGGCTTCTCCCGGGTATTACTCTGTTTACTTGCAGGATTATAAGACAGATACCGAAATTACAGCTTCAGAAAGGTGCGGATATCTTCGTTTCGCTTTTCCGGACACCAACCAGGCACATGTCATCGTGGATACAAGAATGAGTGATGGACACCTGAAAATAATTCCGGAAGAAAACAGGATCATCGGATACAACGCATACTCTCCCCGCGGAAGGATCAAAGGATATTTCGTGGCTGAATTCAGTAAACCATTTTCTTCATGGGGGGTCTGGGACCAGGAAGTGTCAAAAGAAGTGAAAGAGATCCGCGGTGAGCATGTTATGGCGTATGTAAGTTTTGAAGCAGACGGCCAGGAAATCATAGAACTAAAAATAGGCACCTCTTTTATTGATTATGAAACAGCCAGTGCCAACCTGGAAAATGAAATCGGGTCAAAAGACTTTACAACCATTAGAAATGAAGCCAGGAGTGCCTGGAGTGAGAAACTCAACCGGATTGAAGTAGAGGGAGGCAGTGAAGAAGACAAAATCAAATTCTACACTTCACTGTACTTTGCCCATTTTGAGCCCAGGATCTCTTCCAGCGGTGGTCGCTATTACAGCATTTTCGATGAGACCATCCACGAAACAAAGCCGGGGACTGAGTTTTACAATGATTTCTCCCTGTGGGATACTTACAGGAATAAACACTCCCTGATGACCATCCTGGAACCCAAAGTTGAAGGAGATATGATGCAGTCCCTTGTAAACATATACAAGCAGGGAGGATGGATCCCCAAGTGGCCGAACCCCGGATATACAGCTACAATGGTAGGGGCACCTGCCACACCTGTTATTGTGGATGCCTACCTGAAAGGCATCACTAATTTCGAAGTTGAACAAGCCTATGAGGGAATGATCAAAAACCACATGGAAACGCCGGATCCTTCTGAATTCAAACACAACATGCGATATGATGGCATGGAAGGACTTGAATACTACAAAGAAATGGGATATGTGCCCGCAGATAAAGAAAGACATTCTGCATCTGCCACCGTGGAGCATTCTTTTACGGACTGGACCCTGGCACAAATGGCCAGGTCCCTGGGGAAAGAGGATGATTATACCTATTTCCTGGAAAGGTCAATGAATTATAAAAATATAATAGATTCCACTGTAGGATATATCAGGGCGAGATATTCGGATGGCAGTTGGATTGAACCCTTTGATCCCATCTCCGAGGAGGATTACTTAACCAGGGGAACGGATTTCCGGCCCAGGCAAAATTATCCCTACATCACCGAAGGAACTCCCATGCACTGGACCTGGCATGTGATGCATGATCCGCAGGGGTTGATTGAATTGCTGGGAGGTAACGAAAAATTCACCGAAAAACTGGAATATGCCCTGGAGAGAGGTGCAGACTATAATTTTGGTGATTGGAACCCATGGTACAACCAGTCGAATCAACCTGTCATGCACGCCGTGTATTTATTTAATGATGCAGGTGCCCCCTGGAAAACACAAAAGTGGGTCAGGGCCATTATGGAAAAATCATATGGTACCGGACCGGATGGCATGGTTGGAAATGATGATGTGGGGACAATGTCAGCATGGTACGTATTCAGTGCGATGGGCTTCTACCCGGTAGCCCCTGGGTCACTGAAATATTCAGTGGGAAGTCCTGTGTTTGATAAAATCACCATTCACCTGCCGGAGTATTTATACGGAGGAAAAGATTTCACGGTGATTGCCGAAAATAATTCTCCTGAAAACATGTACATCCAGACTGCCACCCTGGATGGTGAGCCATTGAAGCGTCCATGGATCACCCATGTTGATATTAAGAACGGAAGGACATTGAAGTTAATCATGGGAAATTCGCCCAATAAGCAATGGGGGAATATTCCTTGATGGTAGACATGTGCTTTGCTGTTGATGGATCCTGTTTTTCGTGATTATCAGCAGCCGGGAGTTCATGAAATGATCGAATCAGCCTCAGCGATCAATTAATTGATACCTAGATCGAGCGATTTGTGCAAAAAAAGATAAAAGATAGCTTGTTTAAT
>CAZOXI010000236.1:0-5776 GCA_964583445.1 uncultured Bacteroidaceae bacterium
CCAAGTGAAATGAAAAGGGACAGTGAATTTATGAATCGCTCAATTTAGGTTTTAATTACATTGAACTATTGATGCAAAATTTTCTACATTTGAAATTGCTATTAGCAGTTTGTCAAAATGGATGACACGTTTATAAAGGCCAGGTTGAAATACCAGGACAAAAAGGTATTCGACTTGGTTTTTACATACTATTACACCGGTCTGTGTGCTTTTGCAAACACCATTGTCAATGACAGGAGTGCGGCTGAAGATATCGTCCAGGATATTTTTGTGAAATTCTGGAACGATTGTGAAGTAATAGAGATTTCAGGATCCCTGAAGAGCTATTTCTTTTCTTCAGTGCGAAACAGGTCGCTGGACTACCTGAAGCATCAAAACGTACATTCCAAATATATCGAAGAGCGCGCATTCCTGGATAGTAACTCCACCAATATTCCGGAATTTACAGAAGAGGAAATGTTGAAATTGCTTGAACAGAAAATCAGGACACTGCCACCCAGGTGTCGTGAGATATTTATTCTCAGCCGATTTGAAGGATTGAAAAACAGGGAAATTGGCAACAAGTTGAGTATTTCGAAGCGTACTGTAGAAATCCAAATAAGCAACGCAATCAGACTACTTAAAAAATCGCTAGTAAACAAATAGTTACACCTCCCCCCTTATTTTTTCGAAAAATGTCCCATTCCGGGTATGTGTTAAAGCTGTCGATATCGTCATACTACTGATACAGGCAAATACCAGCTTTAAAACAGGATCATAGATTGGAAAAAACGAAGGAAGAATTACTAGGGATATTTGAGGAGATGCAGCAGTATTCTCCAAGCGAGGGTTTATCAAAACTTAACATGAAAATTGGTGTAATATCATCAAGACAAAAATGGATGCTTGGATTTCAGAAGATTGCAGCTGCAATATTGATCCCAATGCTTATTGCGTCTGCAATAATAATTATTGTATTGAAAGGTAATATTCCTGATCAATCTGTGGCCTGGCATACTGTGGAAACGCAACCTGGTCAGAAATCAATTCTCGACCTTCCTGATGGAACCAGGGTCTGGATGAACTCCGAAACCAGCCTGAGTTATCCAATTGTTTTTATGCAGAAACAAAGGGAAATCAAACTCCGGGGTGAAGCTTTCTTTGAGGTTGCCCATGATAAGAAAAGAGCCTTTGTCGTGGAGATGAATGAGCTCGCTATACATGTGCTTGGAACAGAATTCAATGTTGCAAACTATGGTGATGAGAATGAAGATCTCATCTATTTGAAATCAGGGGCTATAGCGTTGCATACAAATACCAACAACTCCGACAGGGTGCTTTACCGGATGAAACCGGGAGAGCAGGCTGTTTATCGCAAAGACGTGAATGAATTGCTCATCAGATCGGGCCTTCCAGACATTTGCATGGCGTGGCTCGATGGAAAACTGGTTTTCAGAGATGAGTCGATGGAAAGTGTGGTTCGTAAACTCAATCGCTGGTTCAATGTAGAGATCAGTATCGACAACCGGGAAATAGAAGATTACAGGTATACGGCTACTTTCCAGCATGAGTCTTTGGAACAGATACTTGATCTGCTAAAGAAATCGGCACCTATTGATTATGAAATTATTCACCGGGAAAAAGAAGACGATGACATTTTTACGAAGACCAGGGTTGAACTTTTTGCACCCTGATCTAATATATAGGCAGGGCTAAAAAAAAGGGAAGATGCTGCAACATCTCCCCTTAACAATTCTTTTAGCTCAAAAGCCAAAGAAATTAGGTTTGAATTACTCATTCAAAACACTGTAAAAGTATGAAAAATAAATGTTTTTCAACATGCATTTTTGATTTTTACAAAAAGCTGTTTTCTGATCGTGGTTTATTTCTGAAACCTGTAATTGTCGTTTTTCTCATTCAACTCCCCTTTTTCTCGGCAGGGCTATTTGGCCAGCAAACCCTTATCAATCTATCCGTTCAAAACGAACCAATGCATGAAGTATTGGCATCCATTGAAAATCAGAGTGATTATTTTGTCTTGTACAATAACAGTGTTGTTGATGTGGATCAGCTCGTGACTATTGAACTGGTTGACGTACCAATAGTGGAAGCCCTGAATCGAATATTTTCGGGAACACAGATCAGCTATGAGTTCGTTGATCAGCAAATCGTGTTGAATTCGGAGATCCCACAGGAAGCAAGAACGGTGCGTGGAATTATCCACGACGAAGAGGGACTGGAGGTAATCGGAGCCTCAGTTGTAATTAAAGGCACTACTCGTGGAGTAATATCCGATTTCAACGGTAATTTTTCAATTGAGCTTCCCCCGGGAAAACAAGTCCTGGTGTTTTCTTATGTCGGAATGGTTCCCCGGGAAGTCACAGTTACAAATCAAAAGCAGCTGAACATCCAGATGGAAAATGCTGCTGAGGAATTGGATGAGGTTGTCGTTATTGGATATGGTGTTCAGAAAAAAGTAGATCTGACCGGAAGTGTATCAGTTGTAAATGGTGATGCAGTGAACAACGCCCCCGTCATTGGAGTAGACCAGGCGATCCAGGGCAGAATTTCAGGAGTACGGATTACCCAGACAACAGGCCAGCCTGGAGAAAATGTGTTTGTCAGGATCCGCGGCGTCGGTACCATTGGTGATAATGATCCCCTTTACATCGTGGATGGAGTACCGACAAAGGATGGGATGAACATGGTCTCTCCTTCAGAAATTGAAAGTATCAGTATTCTGAAGGATGCATCATCTGCAGCGATCTACGGTGCCAGGTCAGCGAACGGGGTAGTATTGATCACTACAAAAAAGGGCAAAACCGGGGAACCGAAAGTGAATTACAACGGGTACTTCGGTGTTCAGACACATGGGAAACTCATTGAAATGGCAAATACCCATGAATATGTGAATACTTATAATGAAGCGGTAGCCAATGACAATGCACTGGTAACAGCACCGCACCTCAAGCGGGATCCTATCCCGTTCGATCCGGATACCCTGGCAAACGTGGACTATATGGAGGAAATTTTCCGGCCCGCCATCACCCATAGTCACCAGTTTAGCATCAGCGGAGGTTCCGAGTTTGCAAGGTATAACCTCTCATTCGATTACCTGGATCAACAGGGTATCATAAAGGCTACGGATTATAAGAGATATAAATTCAGAACCTCAGTCAGTACGCAGGTAAGTGATAAAATCAGGATTGGTACCAATATGAATATTGTAAATTCCAACAGGAATCTTATTACAAGTTCAGGACATTTTTATGGTGCAGTACGCTATGCCATCTTAAGGACTTCAGCCATTCCTATCAAAGATGAGAATGGCAAATACGTCGATCTCTGGGAACACTACAAGTATTTTGGTGATGGTTACAACCCGGTAGGAATTTTGGATAAATACGATAACAATGAAAAGGTAAATCGCGCACTTGGGAACTTGTTCGTGGAATATGATATTATCGAAAATCTAAGATTCAAAAGTGATGTTGGCCTGGATGCTGCTTTCGGACATCACAAGCAATTCACCGAAACCTGGGGGACAAATAACCGGATTGGGTACCCGGGAAGTGCGATGGTGAATGACTATCAATCGGTGATGTTGAACTGGGTCAATACCCTTAATTACAGTATTTCAACCGGAGATCATTTTTTTAATATCCTACTTGGTAATGAAGCTTTGAAAAATACAAATAGCAACCATTCAGGTTCAGATTCCAGGTACGAAGACCAGGACGAAATTTTCAGGTACCTGGGTCTCGGGTTAAATGAAATGAAGGGTGTTTCTGAGGGATATTCAGCCTGGGCTTTGCTCTCCTATTTTTCCAGGGCAGAATATATTTTTGGCAGCAAGTATTTACTTTCAGCGAATATTAGAAGAGATGGATCTTCCCGCTTCTCGGAGGATCTTAAATATGGAACATTCTTTTCAGGATCGATGGGTTGGAGAATTGACAAGGAAGACTTTTTTGAAGCGATGACAGGAAAAGTGTCGATGCTGAAAGTGCGTGTAAGTGCAGGACAATTGGGTAACCAGGAAATAGGGATTTATCCAACTGCTTCCACGTATGGTTCCGGATTTAATTATGTCTTCGGGAGTGGAAACAGCCAGGATCTTGTCCTGGGCTATGCCGCAATTTCCCGTGGAAATGATAAGATTAAATGGGAAACAACAACCCAGTATGATGCGGGAATAGATGCCGCGTTCTTTAAGAATAAACTTAGCATCACTGCCGATTATTTCTTAAAGACTACTGCCGATATGCTGGTAAAGGCTCCTGTGTCGGCAATTGGAGGAAGCGCGGATGCACCTTTTGTAAATGCCGGAAGCGTCAGGAATCATGGTCTGGAACTGGAGCTTAGCTACAGGGACACAAAGGGCGCGTTGAACTATAATTTTGAAGGGAACTTCTCCTATATCAACAATGAGGTTCTGTCGCTTGGTAGCGGGCAACCCATACTGGGAGGAGAGATTGATAATGGAACCTATGCTGCCAGGACCGCCCCGGGCTATCCGATCGGAGCATTCTATATGCTTGAGATGGAAGGGATCTTTCAGAACCCGGCAGAGATCTTTTCAAGTCCTTTCCAGGGCGATATCGTAGGACCCGGTGATGTGAAATACGCCGACAATACACCTGATTTTGTAATTGACGAAAAGGACCGGGTTTACGTGGGATCCCCAATCCCAAAATTTACCTATGGTTTTAGTGCAGATTTCACCTTCAGGAGTTTTGATTTTACCGTGTTCTTCCAAGGTGTATATGGAAACAAGATCTATATGCAAATCGGGAAGGATATTGAAGGCTTTTACAGGAATCTGAATATCACTAAACGTTATGTTGAGGAACACTGGCGCCCTGATTACCCAAGCAATATCATGCCAAGAGCTTCCTGGTATGCATCAACAAATAATATCAGACCATCGACCCGGTTTCTGTTTGACGGATCCTACCTAAGGCTGAAGAATGCACAATTGGGTTATACCCTGCCGGAGTCATTGACCAGTAAACTTAAGATTCAGCGTTGCCGTATTTACCTGGCTGGTCAGAATCTCCTGACATTTAGTAAATATATTGGAATGGACCCTGAGCTGACCACCAGTGCGAATGATCCATCGGAAAAGGACCTGGCTTCCGGAATTGACTGGGGGACCTATCCTTCATCCATCACATACATGCTCGGTATCAATCTTTCATTTTAATCCTAAGTCTGTACAATCATGAATATCAGAATAGATCGTTTAAAAATGAAGAGTCTGAAAATAACTTTGTTCATTGTTGTTCTTTCTCTTCACTTCTCCTCCTGCTCAGATTTCCTGAATGAAGACCTGAAGGGGGTGTATTCTTCAAGTACCTTTTTTACAAGCGAGGAGCATGCGATTCTTGGTATCAACGCAGCCTATAATTGTTTGCTTTCTACTCATTCGGGAAATAAGCCATGGATATTCGGGGACGTGGCCTCTGATGATGCCACCTCTGGAAATGCAGGAGATTTCCCCAGCGTGGACAACATCGACAATTTCAATATCTTTTCGGATAACGGAGCACTTTTCCCCTTTTTGGAGCTTTATTACGAAGGGGTTACCCGTTGTAACAGGGTGCTCGATAATGTGCCGGCAATCGAAATGAATGAAGATGATAAGACCGTAATTCTTGGGGAGGCACATTTTCTGAGGGCCTGGTATTATTTTAATCTTACCCTGGTTTTTGGCGATATCCCTTTGATCACTGAAATCCTGGCTCCTTCAGAATTGAATCTACCAAAAACCAACCACCTGGACATCCTGGGTTTT
>CAZOXI010000237.1:0-5772 GCA_964583445.1 uncultured Bacteroidaceae bacterium
GGTGAATATAAGCATGCCGGTCAGCACCCATAATGGGAAAAACGCAATTCTTTTTATCATCTTGTTGATGGTTTTAGGTTGAGTGATCATCATTTCATTTACGGCCGGAAGATATTCCCGAACCGGTTTTATCTAACAGATGCAAAATACGCTTCACAGGTTGCGTGGTGACGCAACCATGCGGATCAATTTTTCATCTTACCTGCAAACCACTTAAAAACATACTCATGCTGAAAAGAATTTCGCTTGTCGCAATCCTGGGATCATTCGTTATTGTATCTATGAACGCACAAAAAATCGACCAGGTAGTGCTGAATAACGGAACGACCATCAGGGGAACCATTGAGAAAATTGAACCTGATGGAAATGTCATTATCAATGACCTTGCTGGAAATACCTGGGTGTACGCCATGTTGAACGTCAAACAAATAGAAAAAGTCGATGCCCGTGCCAGCGGTAAGGTTTTCAGACAAAAAGGACTGTTGATGGATTCTCCCATGCCTGGTTTTGATCCCGGTTTCGTGAACATGACCACCATTGGTTTCCTTGCCGGATCACAAACCAGTAACTATATCGCACCGTTCAGTATGCAGACCTCCTTTGGGTATTATTCAGGTGCAGGGGTATATGGTGGTTTACTTACCGGACTCGAATTCCTGAATATCAATCATATTCCCGTGATGCTGGATTTCCAGTATACTTTGCGCAACAGTGATGTGATGCCAGTGCTCATCGCCAGGGCAGGATATGCCGTTCCTTCGAAATCCAGCAGGGAAAATTACGGTTCAGAATTTACCTATAATGGCGGCGTAGCAGGCGCTGTGGGGCTGGGACTGAAGATCCGCACCAGGGAAAGCTTCGCCTGGGATGTCAGCCTGCTCTACCGGTATATGCAAATCAACTACACCGAAGAGAATGACTGGCAATCCTATCCAACTACCTATAAAGACGTGTACAACCGGCTGGAGATCCGGGTCGGATTTTACCTGGAGGTCCTGAGCAGGTGATTCCCGGTACACATTGTCCGGATTTCCGGATTGATCTGATATGTTGCTCTATATCTAAGTTTTACATTACGATACAAAAATCCTCTTATCCCTGGCCCACACATGTTCCCGGCAAACCCTGACTGTTCATTTCTTTCTGAAAAGTTCATCTGAACTTGCTTGCCCGTTATTGTCTGTCATTATGGTGCTGAGTAAATGGCTCCTGTTCATTTCTTTCTGATAAGTTGATCTGAACTTGCTTGCCCGTTATTGTCTGTCATTATGGTGCTGAGTAAATGGCTCCTGTTCATTTCTTTCTGAAAAATTCATCTCAACTACCTTGTCCGTCACCGGCGATCGTATAATTTTGGTTTGAGGTTTTTTGAAAAAACAGGCCTTGTCCAATATATCCATGCTTTATTTTTATCTTTGCAAACGCAAATGCTGTTGACAGATGAGTGAGAAAAACGAGCAGATCTTTGAGAACGAAGAATTCCTGGTGCTACTCAGGAAGTATGAGAAGATGAAGAAAAGCGAAAACTCGGCATTTTTCGATGTTGAAGAATTCGAACAGATCATCGACTACTACCTGGATGAATTTGAATATGAAAATGCTGCAGAGGCTGCAGAGCATGGCAAACAGCAGCATCCCGCATCCGTTGAGATCAAGTATAAGGTCGTGCACATTTACCTGGAGCAGGGAATGGGCAGACAGGCCCTGGATATGCTGGAACAGATCCCTACCTGGGAACACGCCAATGCAGAATTTTATTACCTGAAGGGTACGGCCTTTTGCATCACCGGGAAGATCCATGATGCGGAAAAAAACTTCGATAAGGGCCTCTCCATTTCCACCGAAGATCACTTTGAAGCACTGTTGAACATTGCTATTGCATTCGAAAATGCACGCCAGTACCGTCATGCAATTAAATACCTTGAACAGGCCCATCAGATCAGCCCGGATTACCTATCCGTAATATACGATCTGGGGTATTTCAACGAGCGGCTGGATAATTTTACTAAAAGTGTAGAATATTACCAGGAATACCTCGACCGGGATCCGTTTTCAGAAAACGTCTGGTACAACCTTGGTGTAGCATACTACAAGCTTGATCAACCCAAAAAAGCCATCGAAGCCTATGATTATTCACTGGCACTGAATCCCGATTATGCATCGGCATTTTTCAACAAGGCCAATACCTACGGAAGCATGGCAGATTACCCGAATGCGATCGAAACCATTGCTGAATTCCTGGAGATCGAGCCCGAGAACAGCCAGGCACTGAGTTTTCTTGCAGATTGCTACGAGCAGTCAGGGCAGTATAAAAAGGCGTTGGAGACCTATAAAAAGGTAATTGAGCTTGACAATACCGATGGTGAAGGCTGGTTTGGCGCCGGCATGGTCAATTACCAGATGAGCAACTATGATGAAGCCAGCATCTACCTGCTGAAAGCGTTAGAGTTTGACGGGCAAAATACCGATTACTGGATCAACCTGGGATTTGTATATGAAGAGGCTGGCAAACCTGAAGAAGCCATCAAATGCTTCCGGCAGGTGGTACGTATTGATCCTACCGACCTGGAAGCATGGAATGCCTTTTGCGGACTGCTCATCCACATGGGCGAAACAGAAGAAGCACTTACCTGGCTGCGGGAAGCCGTCACACGATTCCCCAATGACAACAAACTGTCCCTCAAAATTGCAGAATGCCATTTTAAACTGGGAAATAAAAGGCCGGGGCTGAAGTTCCTGGAGATCGCCCTGCGCAAAGATCCTGGAGCGGCGCGAGAATTCAGGCGTGCCTACGCGGAAAAATACTGGGACAAATCCATTCATGAGATCATTGAAAAATATACCAAATAAATTTTACTGCTATGAATTTTGAAATCCCATTTATTCCTGAACGAACCCTAAAGCCCAGGCAGTCAGGCCTTACTATGATGATGGACAAGGGATTGAGCCTTCGTGAGGCTGAAAATTTCTGTCATTCAAGTGCAGATTTTACCGACCTGGTAAAGTTTGGATTTGGAACGGCCCTGATCACCAAAGACCTCAGTCAAAAAGTCAAAATCTATCGTGAAGCAGGTATGGATCCCTATTTCGGGGGCACCCTGTTTGAAATGTTCGCTGTACGGAATAAACTGGATGACTTCGAGCGCTTTGTCGATAAGTTCGATATCCGCACGGTTGAAATTTCAGATGGTTCCATGAAAATCGATCCCAATGAAAAGGTGGAAATGATTGCGCGTTTCGCAAAGAATAAGAGGGTATTGTCTGAGGTGGGAACCAAGGTAAAAGGCATTGTGATTCCCAATGCTGACTGGGTGCTGCATATGAAAGCTGAACTGGATGCCGGGGCGTGGAAGGTGATTGCAGAAGCGCGTGAGTCAGGC
This sequence comes from uncultured Bacteroidaceae bacterium, assembly GCA_964583445.1. Lineage (GTDB taxonomy): Bacteria > Bacteroidota > Bacteroidia > Bacteroidales > M55B112. Next base: position 3,381 of record CAZOXI010000237.1, read on the forward strand.
ACGATTGGAATTTACAATGCAGACGGATCGGCCAACAGGGAGCTGATCGATGATATTATGAAAGAGATCACCGTGGATGATGTGCTTTGGGAAGCGCCGGTGAAGGCCCAGCAGATAATGTTCATCCAGCTGGTCGGTGCCAATGTGAACCTGGGTAACATCGCCCCCAACGAAGTAGTGGCCATGGAAGCCCTGCGGTTAGGAATGCGCGGCGATACTTTCTTTGATTACCTTCCGGATGAATACCAGGACAAACGGTTGTAACAGGAATGTCCTGCATTTGTAACATATTCATTGTTTAAGATTATTCTGAACGTGGCAGCGATCACCTTGATGAACTGATGATATTTATATCCATTCAGTTTGAACCAGGCATCCAGCGGACACAACTGTAAGCACCTCCACGAATAGATTATATACCCAAAAATGCAAACAAAAAACCGAAACTTGAAACAATACCTCCTGGTCCTTACCAAGGGAATGGGGATGGGCGCAGCCGATGTGGTGCCAGGTGTCTCAGGGGGGACCATCGCTTTTATTACAGGGATTTATGAGGAACTGATCCATTCTATAAAATCGATAGATATTCAGGCTGTAAAACAATTCTTCAGCGGGAAATGGATATCTTTCTGGAAACATATCAACGGGAATTTCCTGCTGGCTGTTTTTGCCGGCATTTTTATTGCCGTCGTATCCCTGGCACGGTTGCTGGAGCACCTGCTGGAAACCCAGCCTATTCTGATCTGGTCTTTCTTTTTCGGGCTGATCCTGATCTCCTCCTGGGTGGTAGCGCGAAGGATTAAGTCCTGGAACTATGGCAAGGTCGTGGCGATTGTAGCCGGAATCGGTGCAGCATTCTATATTACCAGTGTCACACCGGCAGAAACCACAGACGCGGCATGGTTCATTGTATTCTCAGGCATGCTGGCCAGCTGTGCCATGATCCTTCCCGGTATTTCCGGTAGTTTTATCCTCTTGTTGCTTGGGAAATATGCATTTGCACTGAATGCAGTAAACGAAGTAGAGATAGGATCGATATTGCTGCTCGGTGCTGGTGCCGTTATCGGACTGCTCAGCCTCTCCAGGATGCTCTCCTGGCTGTTCACGAAATACCACGATGGTACCGTCGCTGTTCTCGCAGGGTTCATGATCGGATCGCTGAACAAGATCTGGCCGTGGAAAGAGACCGTGGAGACTGTAGTGATCGACGGTGTGACCAAGCCCCTGGTAGAGAAAAATGTGTTACCCGTTGCCGGAAACTCCGGTGACCAGCTGATTCCTGCGATCCTGATGATGATCACCGGGATCGCCCTGATCGTTGTCCTGGAGCTGCTTTTTAAGAAGAAGGAGGCGGCCTGAGAAGATGACTTCTGAGCATTTTGTCGATGGAGAACGATCTTGACAGGTAGAGAACGATCTTGACAGGTAGAGAACGATCTTGACAGGTAGAGAATGATCTTGACAGATAAAGAAAGATTCTGAATCCATACGATGACATTTGCTTTTTTAACAAAAGATTACTTATTTAAACCCGCTACCAAACCAAAACTACCAGGTAATGAGAAAATACGGACTGATCGGTTTTCCGTTGGGACATTCGTTCTCAAAAAAATACTTTTCTGAGAAATTCGAAAAAGAGGGAATCGATGACGCGGTCTACGAGAACTATCCGCTGGAAGACATCAACGGTTTTGAAACCCTTCACAAGGGAGATTCGGAACTGATGGGTCTCAATGTCACCATCCCGCACAAGGAATCAGTCATCCCTTTTTTGGATGTACTCAGCGAGGATGCCCGCAATGTCGGTGCAGTAAACACCGTCTGCCTCTGCACCAAAACCGGCAGGAAGGTGAAAGTGGGACATAATACCGATACATCCGGCTTCCGGAAATCGCTTGAGGAAAACCTTACTGAAATGCCTGCAGAAGCTCTTGTGCTGGGTACCGGCGGATCCTCCAAAGCTGTTGTGTATGTGCTGGAAGATATGGATATCAATGTCACCCGTGTATCCAGCTCTGGGAAGGAGGGGGCCATCGCGTACAGTGACCTCACCGACAAGCTGGTGCGTAAGGCAAAACTGATTGTCAACACCACACCGCTGGGCATGCATCCCAATACCGATGCCTGTCCGGATATTCCCTATGATGCACTGACCACCGACCACCTGTTGTTCGACCTGGTCTATAATCCAGTGGTGACCAAATTCATGCAGGAAGGCCGAAACCGTGGCGCCAGCGCCGTCAACGGATACCAGATGCTGGTCTACCAGGCCGAAGAAGCCTGGGAGATCTGGAACAGGTAGGGGACATTCACATCCCTGGGATAATGTATGATTTGTAACTTAAAAATCTATAATCAAAATTAGGAAAAGTGATGTAAATTGTTTATATTC
>CAZOXI010000238.1:0-5708 GCA_964583445.1 uncultured Bacteroidaceae bacterium
TCTCCTCCGGGATCCCCTTCCATGCCTGCATAGGGATCCATGAGCCAAAATTCAATGAATTCCACATTGGCCGCTTCAAAATCGCTGGAATAGATCTCCCGCATCATTCCTCCCCACCGGTCCTGCGGATTCGTTAACCTTCCATTCGGATCAATATTCTGAAAATCATAGTTATAGGGTCCGCGCTCCCGCGGATAGAAGGCAACGTTCAGCACCGATATATTGGTAGGCGTACCATGCGGGTTCTCCTTCTCAGGAAAAATATCCTGTTCATAAAGCTCATATACATAAGGGTTCGACTGCAGGTCGGGGTTTTCCCGGATGTGCTGCGGGGTGGTGGATTTGTTCCTGAGGAACAGCGGGTCGATCTGGTACCATGCGAACCTGGCCCTGCCATAACCGTATTCCCGGTTGTTGTTCAGTTCCGCCTCGGGAAAATAATCGCGCGGGGTACTGGCCAGGTGCCACGCAGAATAATGCTTCATGTCGATCGATGTCTCGCTGCCCTCAAAATCATCGATATAGGCATTCCCTTCCTTCTGAATGGCACGTGCATGGCCCGGGATCAGGTGGGCGAATTCACCCACAACTGTCAGCTGCGAGGGTGCCTTGGTCTCAATGAATGGCAACTTATCCACGAGTGTGGTAAGCAGTGGTGCGGGCTTGGAGTAAGCAGTGTTCAGTCCCCAGATCGTATTGGAAATGGGCTCATCACCAATATTCACCTTTTGCGTATGCGGTCGCTCGGTAAGGTGCAGGACGGTGGCCCCGATATTGAAGTTATTCGATATCGTGTAATCCATGTGTGTCCCCACCATGGTCTTGGTCTGGAAATTAAACAGTGACTGGTTTTCCAGTGACACTTTCACCGGGGTCCCGGATTCAAGGATCCCCTGGTTGATGATGGTCACCCGTCCCAGCGTATAATCTACCGTGTAATCCTGGCCTTCCACCAGCTCCCGGCCACCGGCAGTGACCTGCACGGATCCCTCAGGCACATTCATTGCATTCAGCATGATCTCGGAACTGGAGCTGGAGGAGTAAGTCCCCGAGATCAGGAATTTATTTTTCTCCGCAATCTGCTGTGCCTTGGTTTTGGTGCTGTCGTAAAGGGCATGAAAAACATAGTTGTTCACAGCCATTTCTGCGGTTTCGCCCGACAGACTGTCGCGAAGTATCCTTTCCAGGTCTGATCCGAATGGCTCAAGCAAGGGAAAGATCACCCGGCCATTATCGGGCAGGATGGTCACGCCCCTGAGGAAGTCAAAGACCCCGTCGGGATAGGGATCCTGCTGTGAGTTCATATTGTCCAGGTTGAGCAGGCTGAGCAGAGTTGATCTGTTGAGGTCCCCTTCCGGCAGGTAATTGATATTGTTCCCGGTCTTGTCGTCGCGGTACATCACATCAAGCGTGAACTCATCCTGCTGCACCTGGTAGGCCCCGATGGCATACACGTTCTTCATCATCAAATCCCATGTATTACTTCGCGGGGTGAAGTTGGAAGGTTTGATCAGCTTCAGGATCAGGGTCTGCGGTGCACTCACACCTGCCGACGTGGAGAGTTCACCCACCTGGTAGGTTTGTCCCCTGTAGGTATATTCGAATGCCACGGCCAGTACCTCATCGGTATTCAATGCCGAGTTCAGGGAGATATAACCAAGTTTTTCATTAAAATCATATTCCCTTGAAGAAAGCAGCCTGGCGTTCTCAATTTTCTCAAAGTCCCTGCCGAGGTTCAGGCCGGCCGATTCAAGGGTTCCGGTAACATTTTTGATCTCCCGGATCGCACTGTAGGAGGTGGTCAGCAGATCGTAGGCATTGTTGACATCATTCCGTGGGGCACTCCCGGGTCCTGCATTGGGACTGAAAATCATGCTGTTCGGGTCCGCCTCACCCAGGTCGGTCACTGCCAGGATATTCCTCGCTTCCTCGAAATTGGTAGTTTTGTTGGTCACCCACACTTCGATCTTGGTGATGGTCACATCCGAGGTGATCACTGGCAGGCGCTGCATAGCGCGATTGTAATTCTCCCTGAAATAATCCGCCAGGAAGAAATGCTTGTTCACATCATAATCGTCAACAGTAACACTGTACTCGCTGACCTGTGCTCCGCCCGAGGCTTCAATCACCTGAGATTCACCGCGCTGCTGTGAAAATACGGTGGTTACATTCAATTTACCGAACTGCATCTCTGTCTTCAGGCCGAACAGACTCATGCTCCCGTTGATCAGCGATCCAGGCAAAGGGAGGCTCACATTCCCGGCCTCAATCTTCTTGATGATCTCATCTTCCTCGCCTGCATATTCCAGCTTGGTCTTCTGGTCAAAGTCAAATGTAGCCTCGGTATTGTAGCTGAAGTCCATGTTCAGCTTCTCCCCGATGGAACCCGAGACGTTCATGATGATCTTCTCATCAAACTGGAAAGAAGGAGTGCGCCGCAGCCGCTCAGTAATGTTCGGGTTATCGATCCGGGAGTAATTGAATCCAAAGATCAGCTCAGCACTTCCGCTTGGAACAATATTGATGACATTGGAGCCAAATACCTTGTCGAAGGCCTCTCCTCCCAGGCTGATGCTTGGAATAAACGACGGCTGGTCCAGTACCCCGCCACCTGACTTCAGCTTCCAGTAATCCCGTACCGACTGGTTGAACTGGTATTCCCTGTATTGGTCGTTCGACATCACATTGGGGGTACGATAGTCCCAGGTGCCGATCTTTTCCCTGAATACATAGGTGTCTGTTTCAGGATCGTATACGATTTCCGTTTCTACGTTATCGGGCCGATCAAGGTACAGGGGGGATGAGTTGGAATTTGATAAAGGATAATTTTCTTCCTCCTCGATGGGAAATGGCAGCGTGGTGTCGGGCTGGAAAAAGGCCGTTGCGTGCGCGGCTGCAAGGGCATCGTGCATGGAAGAGCTGTTGGTAAATGACGAAGCACTGAGCGGGACAAGGCCTGCAAACAGCAAAAATAGCGGGTACAGAACTATATGATCACGCGATAGCTTCAACAGTTCTCAGCAGTTCAGGTTCTACATTAATTTCAGGGCTGATTTTACAACTTCCTCAACACTTTGCTCTTGTCCGCCTTTCATGATCTTTGCCAGGCTTCGCTCAACCGCTTTCCTCGGAAAACCAAGAGCCACTAAAGCTGATAACGCTTCTTCCTTGGTAGTATTGTCCTGGGGATGGAATAATTCATCTGCTTCAGCCGCTTTCCCGACTTTATCTCTCAGGTCTACAATAACGCGCTGGGCAGACTTTGCACCGATACCTTTGATATTCTGAAGTGCGGCCACATCTCCTGAAAGGATTGCGGATTTCACTTCGGCCGGTGACATGGATGACAGGATCAGGCGGGCCGTATTTGCACCTACGCCTGAAACAGAGATCAATAACCTGAATATCTCCCGCTCCTCCTTGTCTGCAAAGCCATACAGCAGCTGTGCATCTTCGCGCACCACATGGTGAAGATACAGCCTTCCCGCGGACTGGTCTCCCAGCCTGGAAAAGGTATGTACGGATATGTTCAGAAAATAGGCGACCGGACCTGCCTTGATCACCAGGTGTGCGGGGGATTTCTCTACTATTTCTCCTTCTATGAATTCATACATGTCTTACAACTTCTTCTTCACTTCCGTCTCTTCATAGGCCTCGACCACATCGCCGACCTTGATATCGTTGAAGTTTTCGATGTTCAGACCGCATTCCAGTCCGGACACTACCTCTTTGACATCATCTTTGAAACGCTTGAGGGATCCCAGCTCGCCAGTGTATTTCACGATACCATCACGGATCAGGCGCACCTTGGAGGAACGCTTGATCTTGCCTTCTTTCACCACGCAACCTGCGATGGTTCCCACCTTGGTGATCTTGAAGGCTTCGAGTACCTCGAGTGTGGCGACAATCTCTTCCCTGATCTCGGGAGAGAGCATCCCCTCCATCGCAGCACGCACTTCTTCAATCGCATCGTAAATAATGGAGTACAGGCGGATATCGATCTGTTCCTTTTCAGCCAACCGGCGAGCGCTCAGTGAGGGTCGCACCTGGAATCCAATCACAATGGCATTGGAGGCAGCAGCCAGCAGGATATCAGATTCCGAGATCTGTCCCACTGCTTTGTGCTTGATGTTCACCTGGATCTCATCCGTACTCAACTTGATCAGCGAGTCTGAAAGCGCCTCTACGGAACCGTCCACGTCACCTTTCACGATCACATTCAGTTCCTGGAAATTCCCGATGGCGATCCTGCGACCGATTTCATCAAGCGTAATATGCTTCTTGGTTCGCAGGTCCTGCTCACGCTGCAGCTGTTCACGCTTGTTGGCGATCTCTTTTGCTTCCCTGTCGCTTCCCATTACATTGAACCGGTCACCTGCCTGCGGTGAACCGTTCAGACCGAGGATCATCACCGGTGTCGAAGGTCCGGCTTCGTCGATCTTATTCCCGCGTTCGTTGAACATGGCTTTAACGTGACCATAATACTGACCTGCGATCACTACATCACCGATTTTCAGATTACCTGCTTCCACCAGCATGGTGGCTACGTTTCCACGACCCCTGTCCAGCGTCGATTCAATGATGGTTCCAACCGCACGCTTATTCGGATTGGCCTGCAGCTCAAGAAGTTCTGCTTCAAGCAATACCTTCTCCAGCAGTTCGTCTATGTTGATCCCGTTTTTCGCGGAGATCTCCTGTGACTGGTATTTACCTCCCCAGTCTTCGACCAGGTAATTCATATTGGCAAGCTCTTCCTTGATCTTCTCAGGATTTGCCGTGGGCCGGTCGATCTTGTTGATCGCAAATACAATAGGTACTCCTGCAGCTGCGGCGTGGTTGATCGCCTCCACCGTCTGTGGCTTCACACCGTCATCAGCAGCCACCACGATGATGGCCACGTCGGTGATCTGAGCTCCCCTGGCGCGCATGGCGGTAAAGGCTTCGTGACCCGGGGTATCCAGGAAAGTGATTTTACGGCCGTCCTCCCGCTCTACACCATAGGCGCCGATATGCTGCGTGATCCCGCCGGCCTCACCGGCAACCACGTTGGCGCTCCGCACATAGTCGAGCAGTTTTGTCTTACCGTGGTCGACGTGTCCCATTACAGTTACAATGGGTGGTCGTGGTTCCAGCGAATCTTCAGGATCCTCCTCCTCGTTGATCACATCCATCACATCTGCACTGATGAATTCAACGGTAAATCCGAATTCATCTGCCAGCAACGACATGGTTTCTGCGTCCAGGCGCTGGTTAATGGATACAAACAATCCCAGGTTCATACAGGTCTGTATCACTTCGGTTGGAGGCACATCCATCATGGAAGCGAGCTCATTCACAGATACGAATTCAGTGACCTTCAGCACCTTCTTGTCGAGTTGATGCTGTTCTTCCTCCTCCGCCAACCGCTGCTGTACAGTATCTCTTTTTTCTCTCCTGTACTTGGAAGTCTTGGATTTCCCCCCTTTGGTAGTCAGCTTCGCAAGTGTATCCTTGATCTGCTTCTGCACATCTTCCTCACTCACCTCGGGACGGGAGGAACGTTTTTTTCGCTTGCCACCCTTGGAATCCCGCCTTCCTCCTTTGTCTTTACCTTCCACGTTAACCCTGGACGTATCTTTCTTGATCCGCCTGCGCTTTTTCCTGGTGTCGGCATCCGTATCAGAGCTGGAAGCGACAGGTTTCTTCTTGGGCTGGCGTTTTTCCGGAAG
>CAZOXI010000239.1:0-5656 GCA_964583445.1 uncultured Bacteroidaceae bacterium
CCAGGCAGATCCTCAGGTTACACGGTGGTACCATCACCGCCCAGTCTGTGCCGGATAAAGAGACGATTTTCTCACTCACTTTCTGAAGCATCCCACAATCTGATTTTTGATTATATTCAACCCCCGCAGAGAATAACATTGCTTTGTTGCGCGTTATTTTTTTTACGAAGTGCGCTATTCCTGATAAGGAGTAACACACGTAGTCCTTAATGAAAAAAGCCAACTGTACCCATATGAGAAATACCATACACTCCTTTATGAGAAAGACCGGTAGTTCACTTCAAAGAAATACCGACAGTTCACTACAAAGAAAATCCGGTATACGCTTATTCAGCAATGCAACTTCTCCAACTATGAGGAAAATCTCATTCATGTTCCTGATTGTACTGTTTCCGTTGCATCGTGCACAGGGACAGTTGAAAACCTATATCAGCGCAGAAGCTGGTCCGGCCTGGGACATCAGCAGTCCCAGGAACGGCGGGGATCTGTTTTCTCCTTCCGTTATGTATGGTTCCGTCGGTGGATTATCCATCCGGCAGGAAGTCCTTCCCAATCTCAGCATAGGCACAGGGCTGTATGCACATCAGTATTCCGGTGGGCAAAATCCCACCGATGAAAGACCACACCAGCCGGCCGTTAAAAGTCACGGTGCCATTTTGGTGCCTGCAACGGTGGACTACCGGTTGCAAGTCCCCAATATTCCTGTGAGCCTGACAGCCAGCCTGGGATACCAGTTTGGTTTTCTTACCGGTGAACCGCTTGTCCGCGAGACCTCTTCACTGATCACCCTTCCGGCCGGACCCACAATACAATACACCCTCACCGAGGAGATACCGCTCAATAAAACACTTCATATGGTTGAAGCGGGTGTTTCCGCAGATTACCGCTTTCCGAATAACTGGCAGCTCTCGCTCCGTTTTTCACATTTCAGCGGACTGCGTGAAATCAAGTATTCGACGATTGATTACATAACCTCTGCAGGCAACACCGGACAGGTAACCTACATACACGACGGCACCAGGATGCAAACCACCTTTAACCTGGGCATCCCGGTAAGCAATCTCTGGGAAAACAGGGATCTGAGACTGCACCGCAGGGTAGAAAATTCACTTGGGCGTGGAGGTACTGTCAGGAACAACCGTTACATCTATTTCGGCGGAAATCTTGGCGCGCTGTGGCGTTCTTTCTCTGCTTCGAATCCTGCCATTGGCGCCAGATCCCTGGAGAGTGGCGGATTTTTCCGCTATGCACACCTGCACACCGGGATCTATGCGGGCTACATGTTCAATAATGTTACCGGACTCGATATCGGCGCCTATTACCAGCGCTCATCCGTATTTAATACCATTATGTATGATCATGAGGACGATTTGAATACTTTCAGCGGCTCCCCGATGTTTTTGGATGTTCCCGTCATGTTCAGGTATTTCTATAATATGTATGACAACAAACTATTCCTGGTCCCATCCCTGGGCGGTGCGGTCATGACACACTTTTCAGGTCCCGCATTCGACAACGGAAGTGCAGGATTTAATTATCAAACCCTTTCAGGCACTTTTGCAGATGGAACAGCCACATTTGTTGCGGGACGACCTGTCCGCTTTGGGTATTCGGTCAGGGCGGCCCTGGGTGTTGATTATGATATTCCTACCCCGTTCCCCTTACTACTCACATGGAACCTGGTCTACAGTCATGGATTCCGCGATCTGGAGGTGATCGAAGTAACCACCTCACTGAATGAAACCCCTGCTGTCAGCACCATTACATATAATGGTACAGGGTGGATGACCTCAGTCGGGATCCGTATCCCTTTCTCCCTGGATAAAGATGGCAGAAAATGTGGAGCCTTGCCCCGGCTGAGACGGTGACCCAGGAAAGCAGTATGATGACTGAATGTGGAGCCTTGCCCAGGCGGAGACGGTGACTCAGGAAAGCAGCATGATGACCGCTGCAATAAAGGTCATGATGATCACGAAATACCGGTATACCTTTTCAGGAAACAGGTTCACCATCCGGATCCCGGTCAGCATACCCAGCGCGATCAAAGGAAACAGCACCAGGTCTGCCTGCAGGGTCTCCAGGTCAATGGTCTCCCACACAAAAATATGGAACGGCACTTTGGTCAGATTGATCACGAAAAAAAACCAGGCCCCGGTGCCGATGAACTCGCGTTTGGGCAGTCTCATGGACAACAGGTAAATGGAAAAGACCGGTCCGGCGGCATTCCCAACCATGGTGGCAAATCCCCCTGATGACCCCATCAATGCTGCAAAGAGCCGGTTATCAGGTATCTTATCGGACTTTTTCCGGTCGTTATTGACCAGCATGACCAGCATCGCGATAATGATCACACCTAACAGCCACTTGAAATACTTTTCATTGATCAGGTCACCGGTAATGACCCCTGCAATCACGCCAATAAGGGCCCAGGGCATGAGCTTGATGATATACCGCCAGTTCACACTTTTCCGGTAATAGATCACTGCCATCACATCTGCCATGATCAACATCGGCAGCACAATCCCGGTGGAAGGCTTTGCACCGAATACACCGGCCATCAGGGGAACGATGAGAAGTCCTACTCCCTTGATGCCCGCTTTGGAGGCGCCAACGAGGAAGGCCGAGAAAAGCACCAGTACCAGGGACAACAGGTCAAGGTCACGCAGGTATTCCATGGCAGGCAAAGATAGAAAAATTGCCATACCGGACGCAACTTTTCAGGGGTGAACAGCATCTATATATATAAAGGCTTTTCAACAAAACTACATGCTTAACTAAAAAATATTTGATCATGAAACGTACCAGTTCTTTTTTACTTGCAGCAGCTGTTTTCATGGCCGGGCTGACCCTGTTTAGCTGTAATAAAAATGACGATCCCCAAACCGGTTCCATTGAATTTGGAATGGAACCCATACTTGACGATGTTCTGAAATCTGCCGCAACGCATCATCATGATGTCGTGGCCGCACTTGTGACCATCGTCAACAAAGATGGAGTGAAGGAATACGATAAGGAGTACCTTCCGTTTTATACCTTCGGTGAGTCTTATGTTACCAAAAGCCTCAGGCTGAATATAGGAAGGTACCGGCTTACAGAATTTATGCTGGTGGATTCTTCCGGAACTGTGATCTGGGCCACCCCTGCAGAAGGTTCGCGACTCGCTCCGCTTGTCGATGATCCGCTACCGATGCCATTTTCAGTATATGCTGAAAACACGACCCATCTGAACCCACAGGTGGTAAGGGTAGCCAATCACCATCCCCAGGATTTCGGATATGTGAACTTCGATGTCGATTTCATCGACCGGTTCTGTATCAAACTTTACCTTGAAACGTTATATGAGTGGCCGGTGTTTGACTCCCTGTACACGCAAGCCGGATTTACAGTACCATACTATCGCTCAAGGGTTGTAATTAACAGCGGGGACGAACTCCTTACCGAAACCTCCATTGTGGAAGGCAAAAACAGGATACTGATCCCCATGGGTTATGAGACCTATACGATCCGGGTGTATGATTACGGCAACCAGCTTTGTTTCAAGCAGATGTTTGGAGCTGAAGAACTAAAATTGTTCCGTTGCGAGGACGGAGAATTCCTGCACATCACCTGTGGTCCCGAAGAACCTGATGTGACGATCACACCCGAGGATATTAAAGAACCCACCATCGAGCAGGGTGTATTCGGACAGATCACTGATCCCGGACTGGACTATTATATGCTGCTGAATGACAGCACACTGATGGATGAAGCCGGGATAGGGGAAACCCAGCCTGTCCCAATGATAACAGATATCTACATATACCAAACAGATGTTTCTGATACCGTTTTTTATCCTGTACCCGCGTCAGGTTGCTACTATTACCCTGATCCGAATATCAAGCCTCATGCAATCGTCCGCACTAACTCCTCAGGGTATTATCAGCTACCCCTGGCAGAGGATGAATATGCGTACCTCGTGAAAACGCCTTTCGGATTTTATATAGATGCATATGTAAGTTCCCATGTGCCGGGAAGATTTAAAGTGCGTGCCGGAGAAGTTACCATGCTGAATATCTATGTGCAACCGTGTATCTGGTACTGACAAAAACATAACGTTAACCCGAAGGTGCAATGCCATGGGCCAAAAGGTGCAATGCTATGAGGCCGGCAATGCTGTGGGGCCGAAGATGTAGTGCTGTGGGGCCGAAGATGCAGTGCTGTGGGGCCGAAGATTCAGTGCTGTGGGGCCGAAGATTCAGTGCTGTGGGGCCGAAGATGTGATAGTGTGCGCCCAATGTTTTGATAGTAAGTAAAATAATGATGCGGAATTGAAGAGAAAGAAGGAATTAGCAAGCAACAGATAAGAAGGAATCTCTATACGCCCGGGAGCAAATCTCCCGGGTTTTTCTATCTTTGGCGAAACCTTTTTTAGATGGACAGGTCAGGATTGGCAGCAACATACAATAAAAGAAGTGCAGAATTTGAGGCATTGCATAACCGGCAGAAAAAAGTGCTTACTTGGATCAGCATTCTGCGTCTGCTGGTGATCACAGCAGCTGTTTATTTCCTGGTGCTTGCCATAAAAAGTGAATTTCATGTCCTGCTCGTGGCATCCGGACTCCTGATTGTGCTTTTCTTTACGCTGGTCAGTTACCATAAGAACCAGGGTGACCGGAAAAATTTACTACAGGAACTCATCAGCATCAACAATGAAGAACTCCAGGGACTGGACAACGATCTTTCAGCTTTTGGGGATGGCAGGCACTTTTCAGATCCGGAGCATCCATGGTCATACGACCTGGACCTTTTCGGTGAGGGATCGCTCTTTCAATACATCAACAGAACAGCCACCCACACAGGACCAACCAAGCTGGCCCAGGGTCTCCGGGAAGCAGTCACAGATGAAACTGAAATTACTGCAAGACAGGCGATTGTAAAGGAACTTTCAGGAATGATCAACCTGCGTCAGCATTATGCAGCACATGCACGGCTCATGAAAAAGGATGAAGGTGCTTTTGAAGATATTGTCCGGTGGTCAGACAGCGATGTGTTCATTGAGAAGTACAGGTGGACCCGCATAGCAGCATGGGCAATGACCTCAGTATCATCGGTTGTTATCATTGCCGGTATATTCATCCCGGATCTTTTCAGGTTACTGGTCCCGGTGATCCTGATCAATTTATCACTGCTTTCCCCATTCCTTTCCCGGACCAACCGGTTCCAGGCACAGGTTTCGAAAAAACACAATTTCCTCAGGACCTACGCTGTGTTGCTGGAACTCCTGACAGCAGAGAAATTTGTACATCCCAGGTTAGAGGAAACCAGGAAGCAGGGTGCCTCCGGATCAAAGGCTTTTGATCAGCTCTCCAGGCTCCTTGGCTTGTTCGATCAACGACTGAACCTGATGGTAGGATTTGTATTGAATGCGCTGTTCCTTTTTGACTTTTTTATGCTGCACCGTTTAGCTCGCTGGAGCCGTGACCACCAGAACGATTTTAAAGCTTGGCTGGATATTGCCGGGAGGATGGACAACCTGTTCAGTTTCGCCAATTTTGCATTTAATCATCCGGAATTCGCTTACCCGGAGGTGAGTGAAAAGATGAACGGCATGAAGGCGCAGTCCCTGGGGCATCCGTTGATCCCCTCTTCCAGGCGGGTGGACAATTCCATCGAGATC
>CAZOXI010000240.1:0-5643 GCA_964583445.1 uncultured Bacteroidaceae bacterium
CGCTGTGGATGAAGGGGTTGGGCAGGTGCTCGATTACCTGGACGAAGCCGGTCTTGCTGAGAACACCATTGTGGTATATACTTCCGACCAGGGATTTTACCTGGGGGAGCATGGATGGTTTGACAAGCGCTTCATCTATGATGAATCTTTCAAAACGCCGTTGTTGATCCGTTGGCCGGGTGTGACTGAGCCGGGAGTGGTATGCGAGGAGATGGTACAGAACCTTGACTTTGCGCAAACTTTCCTGGAGGCAGCCGGGCTCGAGGCACCGGATGACATGCAGGGCGAAAGCCTGGTGCCGATCCTGGAAGGCAACATGGAAGACTGGGACCGTGACGCAGTCTACTACCATTACTACGAATATCCCGCCGTACATATGGTCAAGCGTCATTACGGGATCGTCACCATGGAGTATAAGCTGGTGCATTTCTACTACGATGTGGACGAATGGGAGCTGTACGACCGTAAAAATGATTCGCTTGAACTGAACAATGTATATGATGATCCTGCCTACGCAGAGGTCCGTGCAACGTTGCACACACAACTGGACGAGCTTCGCGAGAAGTACAAGGATTCAGAGGAGCTTGACCAGTTTTACATTGATCAATACAGGGAACGCGGGATTATCGAATAAGAATGAATCAGCCAGGATATCGCTGTTGTGTCAGAACAAACAGGCTTGCGCAAAGGACTGAATTCATTCCTCATGTAAATTAAAAGATCACAGCACCTGGTAGCACAAGTACCTGGTGCATGATGATACGGTTCTGCAAATATTGGTCTGCCTTATGACCGTTTTGCCGCTTTGTTTTTCCTGAAAATATCGGATTACAGCGCTGACAGCGCAAACGCATAAGCGCCTAATGCGATGGCATCGCTTGCGCCGATGCGGCTGGTGGCAACTGCCAGTCGGGGAATCGGATCGTAGGCAATGGTTTGGTCCGTGTCCGGTATGGGCAGTTCCTTCGAGTAATCCTTGTAGAATGCCTCACTGTCTTTTTCAAGGTCAAGATTAAAGACACGTTGCACCAGCCTGGGAAGCTCAGCCGTGTTGGACGGGAAATAATTGCTGGCCAGTTCCTCCATCACAGCCGGCATATAGAGTTCTTTGGCCCCGGTGATCCCGCCTCCGATGACCACAATGCCGTCAACGAAAGTCAGCAGGTTCGCAATGGTATCTCCCAGTGCCCGCCCGGTTTGATGGTACGCAGCAATAGCAGCATCCCTGTTTCCGGTCTGCTGGTTGGTGGCAATGTCAAAGATATCTTTGGGCATCAGGTCATTCGGGTAATGGATACCAGCCAGGTCGGCATAGACACGCTGTACCGCCCTGGTGCTGACCACATCTTCGGCGTTGACCTGAGTGTTGTAGCGGTTGCTGAATAACCAGACTTCTGCCGCCGTGGAGTTATCGCCGATAAACAGTTCACCATTCCTGACCAGCCCACCGCCAAATCCGGTTCCGAGGGTCAGCCCCACCAGGTTATGGTATCTTTTGGGACTTCCGGCAGCCTCAAGTTGTTGGTTGATCTCCGGAAGTATTCCGCCGAGTGCTTCACCATAGGCATACAGGTCACCATCGTTGTTGATATAAACGGGCAGGCTGAATGCATTCTCCAGGATTGATTTCAGGGGAACGCCTCCGCGGAATGCCGGAAGGTTGTTGAGATCGCCGATGATTCCCTTTGGATAATCGGCAGGTCCGGGAAAGGCAAAACTGATAGCTAGGGGTTTTTGTTGCATTTTTCCATTACCTCCCTGAATCCCTCTTTCATGGTTGCGATACACCGGTCCAGGTCATGTGCATTGGCATCTTTTCGTACCGGTTCGGTGATCGCTTTCCCTTTCTGAATGGCGCTGAAGACAAAGTTCGTTCCACCCGCGTCGAGTGTCAGCACAATACGCTCATCTTTGTAAATATCCATAATTTATGCTTTTGCGGGTTTGAGTGCGATAATCAGAATATAAGTAAGACAAGCCGCCGGAACAAGGAACCCTGCCATCAGTCCGAACAGGTCTGCCATGCCACCGGTCAAAATTGGCACGATAGCGCCTCCGAGAATTGCTGTTACCATGAGTCCAGAGATCTCGTTGCTTCTCTCGGGCATGGTATCCACGGTGATAGAGAAGATCAGCGGGAAAACATTTGCAAAACCGAGACCGATGACAAAAATAAATATGATGGCTATCAGCTCACTTGGCGCAACATATATTCCGGCGATGCCGATCAGGGAGATGATTGCTGTGATGATGAGGAATTTCTTGGGGGCCAGCCAATTCAGTATCACACCTCCCAGGAAGCGTCCGGTGGTCAACGAGATAAAGAAAAACATTGTTCCCAACAGTCCTCTTTCTTTGATATCCAGGTCGAATTTTTCGGAGAGGTAGTTGGGAAGTTTGGCGCTCATGGATACCTCGGAGCCTACATAAAGGAAGATGCCAAGTACCATCAGCAGCACGAACGGATTTTTAAGCAGGCTGAAACAGGATCTGAATGTAGCCGGCTGTTCCTTGTCCATCGCTTTTTCTTCAATTTTAACGAGGATCAGGTAGATGATTACAATGGCGATTACCCCACCGTAGATGGGGAAGAGAACCTTCCAGTCCAGTCCGAAATACCGGGCAGCCAGGATGGGGATCAGTGATCCTGACAATGAACCGATGGCTTTTACAAACTGGCCAAAAGAGAGGTTCCTGGAGTACTTACCTTCCGGGGATACATCCCGCATGATCGGGTTCCCGGCCACTTGCAGCATGGTAGCACCCACACCGAGGAACAGGAGTCCACCCAAAATGAGTGGGAAAGATTCGTATCTGCCCATCATGGGAAGCAGCATGCCCAACAATGCAGCAAACAGCCCGAGCATCAACACATGTTTGCGGCCTTTCCGGTCCTGGTAGAGTCCCATAGGAATGGAGAGGAGTCCGAACATGATAAAGGCCATGAATGTGACGAGTCCTGCCTGGAAGTTACTGAGCATAAAATCTGTTTGCAGCTGGCTGGTGAGTGGTCCGGCGACATCACCGAATCCCATAACCAGGAATGCGAGGAAGATGGGAGCAGATTTCAGGAAATTTGTTTTCATAGTTTCAGCGTGTTTTATAGGCGTTTTATAGTTTCAGGGGGTAAATATAGTTGAACAATATTAACAAAGTACTTAGTAAAACCTTAATTAAGGCATCAACTTAATGAAATACTGGAAATTTTTATCTCAAAACCCGGAAGTTCAGTATTAATATTCGGGGGGAACTAAATATTCCAATAAATTCATGTACCTTTGCGGCAGTAATTTGGTTCGAAAATTTGCGCATTATTGACTGATATCCTTCAGCGCTATTGGTTCTGCACTGCTCTTTTTTTTAAATCCGATCACTTAAAAGTAAAAGCCTGACTGTTGAATGGGGTTCTGATTTACAGGATCATATGGCATGGAGGGCGACAAGTAATTAACAAATAACAGTAGTAAAATGGAAAATGGAAAATTAAAATGGTATGATGCCGTAAAAGGATTTGGTTTTATTGAAACTTCAAGCGGCAATGACATTTTTGTTCACCGGACAGGATTGGTTGATTCAGCAGATGATATGCAGCCTGACCAGGAAGTTGAGTTTGAAGTCAAAGAAGGCGCCAAGGGTCTTTTCGCAGTGAATGTGAAGACTATCTGATCGGATTTCTTTAACTTTATGCATACAGACACCGAAAAGGATAGAAACTAAAACACTATAAATGGGTAGATCACGAGAAACATTCAATAAAAAAGACGTTAGAAAGAAAAAAGAGAAAAAACGTAAGGACAAGCTGGCAAAGAAGATGGCCAAGCGTGAAGAAGATGGAAAGAGCGGTCTTGACGATATGATCGCCTACGTGGATGAATTCGGAAACATTACAGATACGCCACAGGATCCTGCAGACAAGGAAGAGTTGAATGCAGAGGACATTGAGGTCAGTATTCCGAAGAGTGACGGAACCGCACAGGACAAGACCCGAACGGGAACCATCACGAATTTTTACGATTCAAAAGGATATGGTTTTATCCGTGATGCGGATACGAAAGAGAGCATCTTCGTTCATGTGAACAATGCACAGGAAGAGATCGCTGAAGGCAACAAAGTCAGTTTTGAAACGGAAAAAGGACCCAAAGGTCTTGCAGCCGTGAATGTGAAAGTGATCAGGTAGCCCTGGTAATAAAATATTACAGCCGCTTTTTTTTAAAGGCGGCTGTAATTTTGAGAATCCCAAAACAACTGTTATATTTGCAACCGCAAAACGATTTTGCGTGAACGATTCGCCTCGGCGGATCACAGAAACGATAACAGTTAAGTACTGAAAATATATTGCGGGGTGGAGCAGTTGGTAGCTCGTTGGGCTCATAACCCAAAGGTCACAGGTTCAAGTCCTGTCCCCGCTACTACGAAAAGCCCGGTGTACACTCGTACACCGGGCTTTATTATCTTTAGAATCTGAATAGGAACTATAATTACCTTTCACTATAAGGCTTCACTGTATAACCCTCGGCTTCCAGTAGTTCCCGGACATTGCCAGGACCAAAATAATGCCCGCCCCCTACAAGCATAAAGTACTTACCGGGTTGACTGACAGATAATTCAATCAGTTTTTGAACCCAGGCTTTGTTCCTGCTTATAAAGACCCTTTCATAAATTGTTTTTACCTGTGGATTCTCAAGGTTCATCGTTGCAAGGAATGCTTCCTGGAATGCTTCTGTATCCTGACTGAAATATGTATCATAGAGGGGCTGTTCTAACCGGGCCTGCTGCTCTGCCCTTTGCAGTGCAGATTCAATGATCTGCACCTGTTTCTCTATGGGTACTTCAAATTCAAAGAGCTTTAATTGCGTTTCGATCTGGTCAAGTCCCAATATAGTTTTCTGATCATTGGCGGCTAGTTCGTGAAAGTACTTATCTACCGCTAATTCCGGGTCATAGCCAATCAGTTTCGATTTCATGCCCGAAATACCCATATTCAGCAGCCAGGCTTCATGCCTGTAATAACGAAGCAGTATTTCTTCTTTTCCTTTGAAGAGTGAGGCCAGGATGTCCTTGCTTTCCTGACTTAGAAATTTATCCAGTAACTGATCTTCATTCAAACTGTCCTTCTCTGCATACCTGAAAATCATTTCTTGCAGAGTTTTAAAATCATCTTTAAGTTCAAGGATTATATAATCTGCTTTTTCATATGCCTCGAGATATGCTCTTGGCATTGGGTATTGGCCCTTTTTACCCGTATGAATAGATCCTGCTAAACTAACCTGAGATCCGTTAATGTTTACCTGCCAGAGGAATCCTGGAGGTGTATTGTTCTGGGCCGACATTATTTGTTGACCGACCAGGAAAAAGATCGATAATACAATTACTTTCATGACTGTTGTATTTATTGATTTTTAGTCATCATCTTCCAATTCAAATAGTGCATCTACAGGTACACCAAAACACGCTGCAATTTTCAAAGCCAGCATGACAGAGGGTTTGAACTTACCTGCCTCAATGGAGTGAATGGTCAGACGTGTTACACCTACCATATCTGCAAGGTCGGTCTGAGTAATACCTTTTTTGGCACGCTCAACTTTTATCGTGTTTTTCAATACTTAGAATCAATTTTTATAAGTTATCACTACAAAGATTATC
>CAZOXI010000241.1:0-5630 GCA_964583445.1 uncultured Bacteroidaceae bacterium
GGTCCGCAGGGATGATGAGGTCAATGTTATCCAGGACCAATTCTTCGGGCCTCCCAGGATAGGAAAAGGAAACATTTTCGAAGCGTATCTCTCCGTGGACCTCCTGTTCCGAACAATCTTCTTCAACATTATTAAGCGCTTCCCCTTTTTCTTCGAAGATACCAAAAAGGTCTTCTGTGGCTCCGAGAAACCGCTGGATCTGTGTAAATACATTGGCGAGTCCTCCAATGGTACCGCCGATAAAACCGGAATAGAGAACGAATGAGAAGAGCTCCCCGGCATCGATCTCTCCGGTCGCAAGGAGTGTTGATCCTTTCCAGATGACTGCAACCATGGCACCGAATAGTCCGAAGATCAGGAACGAAGAAAAGGCACCCCTGTAGCGGCCGCTTTTTATGCCAATACGGGCGATCTCGAGGGTTTTGTTTTTGTACCTGTTGATCTCATGGGGTTCATTGGTATATGCCTTCACGCTTTTGATCCCTTGCAGCGTCTCTTCGACAACAGTATTTGAGTCCGCGACCTCCTTCTGCGCCTTTTTAGAAAGTGCACGTATAAACCTTCCGAAAAAAACACTCATTAAGACTACCGCAGGAATGATCGCCAGCATGAACAGCGTTAGCCGGCCTGAAGTGATCACCAACAGGGTAATACCTCCGACGATGATGATGATCTGGCGAATGAATTCGGCCAGGGTGGAGGTCATTGTTTCCTGTAACAGGGCAATGTCTGAGGAGATCCGGCTGTTCAGTTCTCCAACGCGGCGTTTATCGAAAAAGCTGACCGGCAATTTGATTAAATGGTTATAGGTGGACTGTCTCAAATCTGCCAGCGCATTCTCAGAAACTTTCACAAACAGGAACACGCGGAAATAGGAGAAAGTTGCCTGGATGATCAATACCCCTGCAAGGATAATTGCAATGCGATCGATGTTCTCCGCCAGGTTGCCTTCATTTCCTGCACTGACCAGGTCGCCGAGTAATTTTGGAAACGCCAGGCTTGCTGAACTGGATCCCAGCAGGAAGAGCAATCCAAGGGCGTATTGCCATCCATAGGGCCTGATATAGCTGAACAACCGTGCCGCTTCCCTGAGCCCGGTCAGTGTAATTTTTTTCTTTGGCACGTCGCTTCTGCCCATGATCTTCCTGGTTATGTTGAACTAAACAATCCGTAAGGTGAAGAGTTCGGCTTTTATGGTTGGATTTTTTACGAGAAGAGCATGATTCCTTTGGAGGCAAGGAATACAAGAACACCTGCATGAGTCAGGTCCCCAATAATGATGATCAGGTTTAGCCTGGCATGTGAATATTTGAGGGAAGCCAGAATCAGCAATAACCAGTCGTTGGGTAATGGAATGAAGCTGATGTAAACATATGCGATCAGGGGAATGTATTTTTCCCGGGACCCTTTCCGCAGAAAGGAGGCTGTTTTATTGAACCATCTGTCCAGTTTTCCGGACATCAAGTCACGACCTTTTCGTCCAAAATAATAGAGAAACAGGTCTCCCGCACTGAGGCTGACACCAGCGATGATGGCCAGCAAAACCGGATTGAGCCCTCCTGCCAGTCCGGCAATGAGTATGCTGTAGAACGAAACTGCTGTAAACGTTGAAAAACCGGCAAAAAAGGAAGCAATCAATGTGATAATATATCCGTTCCTGGTTCCTATTTTCTCCAGGATTTCCCTGGGATTGGTGTAGGTGCTGATCACAAAGAATGATATGATCACCAGCGTCAGCAGGATGAATGTGATCCACCTTCTCCTTCTTATAGACCGGGATAGAACCATTTAAACGGGTACATTTATCAGGTGCAGGCACCAAAATATTTTGTTATATAATGAACCTTTTCCCACCCTACTTTTTCACAATTGATAGTTTTGATTCACAGAGCAAAATAATAATCAAATTGCTATATGTCAAATTAACTCACGGAGAAGCCGCTGTTGCTGCTTATCCGATCATGTCCCTGAAGGTTCTTGCATTTTCCGGTGCATGGGCATCCACATCGTTATTAAAATATGCGAATAACTGCCTTGTATCTGACGATGTAATCCTGTTCTTCCACGCCTGTAGTTCCTTTTTTGAATAATGGTAATTGTACCATTCACCTTTCCCGTGGAAGCGAATATATACAACCTGGTTGATATCCGGCAGGTCTTCCGGCAGATCGCCGGGTGCCGACAGGCTGCACCCGGCCATGTGATCGTACCCTGCAAGCATATCATAGGTTTTTTCTGTAAACCAGGAATTATGCCGGAATTCCATTACATGAATGAAGTCATGACTTAATGCCTGGCAGAAATTTTCCAGCTTTTCCAGGTTTACATGTAGATTTCCGGGAAGTTGCCAGAGGATGCAGCTAGTTTTATCCGCCAGGGGTTCTATGCCTTTGAGAAATTTCTTCACGTGTGGTTCAGGATCCTTGAGTTTTTTCATATGTGTGATGTACCGGCTTCCCTTCAGAGTGAATCTGAAATGTTCCGGGGTCTGCTCTTTCCATGATTTTAGTGTTGATTTTTCCGGGATATTGTAGAAACTATTATTGATCTCCACGCTGTTGAATTTCTCCGCATAAAAGGACAGCCAGTCTTCTTTTTTCATCCCTTCCGGATAAAAAGGTCCCTGCCAGTCATCGTAATGATATCCCGAGCAACCAATATATGTTTTTTTACTTCCCATGGGATGTAGATGGTTTCATGAAATTTTTTCCTGGCAATCCGGACAAAACCAGCTTCTTCTTCCGGATATCTTCACCGCTTTGACATGACTGCTGCAGATAGGACATTTTTCGCCTTTCCGCCGGTGTGGTATCAAATAGTCCTCCGGCAGCTTTTCCGGATCCGCGCCCGATGAAATGGCCTGTTGCAATACTTCTTTTATGATCCCGTGTAGATTCCCGAGCTTTTTTTCTCCAAGATTGCTGACTTTTTCTCCGGGATGGATCCCTGACTGGAAGAGGATCTCATCGCTATAAACACTGCCAATTCCTGAAATGACTGACTGATCCATAAGCGCTGATTTGATGCCGCCTTTTTTCTTTTTCATGATATCCATAAAATCCTTTTCACTTAAATCGAGCGCATCCTTCCCAAGGTCATACTCCTTCCTGAATTGGTCAGGTGATCCGGTAAGTGTGATCCTGCCCAATTTACGTTTACTGGTTACTGCCAGGTTCTTATCCTGGTTGCTGAATTCGATTGAAAGCACGGAATATTCCGGTGGGTTGTCTTTTTTTTCATAGGTTTCCACTGCGCCGGTCATCCCGAAATGCAACACCAGCCATTTATTATCTCCCGTATCCATCAGGCAGTACTTTCCTTCTCGCAGGGTTGCGGTAATCTTCTGATCCTTTAATCCGGATATCTCTTTTTTGGAAAGCTTCAGTACCCTGCTTCCTGCAGGAGTGATCTTTTTGATGGTCCTGTTCTTTGCATATTCATCTATCCGTCTCCTGTATATTTCCACATCTGGTAATTCAGGCATTTTTTGCTGTGTTTTGAATTAGTTACGAGTTTTCATGGGCGTTGGCAGGCATACAATATTATTCTATTAGATTTTACAGGTCATACTACATGAAAAAAGAGAATGTATCAGCTCTTTGTTGAAAGATTGATACATCCTCTTTCTGATGGTACCGAATCAGGATACTTTGATCTGGCGGGAGGGTTTTTTCTTAGTATGTTCCAGTTTAGGAAGTACAAGCCTTAAAATTCCGTCTGCATATTTTGCATCGATCTTATCTCCGTCAACAACATTTTCAGGAAGCGTGAACGTACGCTGAAAGGACTGGTAGCTGAACTCCCTGCGGGTATATGCAGCCTCTTCCCTTTCCTTTTCTTCTTTTTCTTCCTTGCGTTCTGAAGAAACGGTCAGCATATCGTTTTCGAGATTTACATTGAAATCATCTTTTTTCATGCCCGGTGCCGCTACTTCTACAATGAATTCATCATCGGTTTCTCTTACATTAACTGAAGGCACAGAGGTCTGGGTATTTGAAAAATTTGAAAGCCACAGATCTCTGAGTTCATCATCAAAATACCTTCTTGTCTCTGAAGGAACTTGTGGTGTAAATGTTCTGATTAAAGCCATAATAAAACCTCCTTTTTTTTTGATTTTCAATCTACTGCTCTGAAACCAAAAAATGTTCCATACGTGGCGAGCAATAAATAATTTTTTTTCATTGTTGTCATGTCCCTGCTTCATGCTGCTTGTGGCATGGTCATGTACATTTTTGAGCGATCGGCAAGCACTTGCTGACCGGGAAATAAGTCAGCACTGTTGAAATTATGTTGGGGAATTAGTTCAACAATAATGTTTTTCCTGAAAATAATCTGTTGATTGTATATTGGGGGATTACTAACGTGATCCCTGCGGGGGGGGCTTCAACTATGGATAACCCACGCTGTTCCCTGCGGTCACAGCTGGTTTGTTATCGTTAAAATCTCTTATGGAACATTTATGGGGATTATTCCCGATGGTCATGATCCCGTGGGGGAGGGCTTCAACTATGGAAAACCCACGCTGTTCCCTGCGGTCACAGCTGGTTTACTTTTCCAATATCTCTTACGAAAACTCCCGGTGGTCGTTTTCGACGAGCTATGGAAAAAGTAAACCCTGCAAGCGCGCTTGCAGGGTTATCCATAGTTGGCGGAGAAAGGGGGATTCGAACCCCCGGTACGCGCGAGGCGTACAACGGTTTTCGAGACCGCCCCGTTCGACCACTCCGGCATTTCTCCGGTGCGAAGTTAGCAAATTGGGCATTTATTGCAGTTATTGTATAACAATTTTATGAATCTCTTTCTTGTACGGCAAGTCCAGTTCGAATAGGTAGATCCCAGGTGTAAGGTCATGGACCGTTATCATTTCCTTTGTATCAATACTTCTTTGCATGATTACCCGACCGGTCATATCGCGAATAACCAAAGCAACCGGGTAAAGTTCTTTGTCTGTTTCTATCCAAACAAATTCAGATGCCGGATTTGGAGATACTTTAAATGTAATGTCGTGTTGTGCATGTCCAGTGCCATTTAACTGGTCAAGTCTTATTTTAACCGGAATCAGTGAAGAATAATCCATTCCATCGTACAGGTAATACATAAAATAATCAGTCCCTACGGCATTGACATCTGCGGTATATTCAAAGCTGCCATCAGGGTGAAGGTACAGGTTTCCTTTCGTGATTCCGTTTCCAAAGGCCAGCATAGCCTCGATTTTATTGCCATCCATATCAAGATCATTGGCCAGTAAACCATTTGAGACTCCTGCCTGCAATTGTTTATCAGGACCAGTTTCATATGTATCTGTCCAACCTATGGGAGGATTGTTAAACAGGGGAAGGTGTTTCGCGAGATAATAAAATGATTGCTTTTTTCTTTCAATGGGAGGATTGTTGGCCAGAGTTGAATAGTCCCATTCATCCCATAAGTACCTGTCTGTCTGATACATTTTGTCGCCAAGAACCAAGGTGAGTGCTATCCCGTCTGACAGGGAATCCCGGCTGTTAATATGAATTACATCATTGTCCAGAAAGGACTCATAATGCATTACCCGTCGTTTAGACGGTGAAGTAATATTAAGTAATGTCCATGGTAGCCTCACTTCCAGGCTGTCCCCGTGTAGGGATACTGCT
>CAZOXI010000242.1:0-5577 GCA_964583445.1 uncultured Bacteroidaceae bacterium
TCAGAACCCAGTGTGGTATACCAGGTGGCTAATTGCAGGTCTTCACTGATGCAGGTAAAGGTAAGTGCGATTTCTGCACTTGTTTCGCCGGGAGCGATGGATCCTATGTATATACTGTCTGAACCGGAAAGTTCCAGGGCTTCATTATAGTTGATCTTCAGGTACACACCTTCGGCAGCCACCTCACCGGTATTGGTCATCTCCAGCTTAACAGTAGATGCTTCGTTGAGCTCCAGGCGCTGACGATCCGTTGCGGTTACCGAGGCTATCAGTACAGCCGGAAGAGCAATACTGTCGCTGACCAGGTCGAGCAGTCCTGCGATCTGATCATGCTGCTCCTGGGTGGCAGTCAGATTTTCATCAATGAGATCAACCATCAGGGCATCTGAATCTCCCGTTGTATCACCTATAGCAAGTAGGAGCCTGAAGTAGGTGAGGAAGCGCTCCTGTCCGGCACGGGCATGGCAGACCTTGAGAGAATCCCACATGGGATTGAAACTGTCCAGTGTATCCAGTGCAATATCGGCCACAGCAATAACCGGTGAGGCCGCCTGCAGGAAACTATTTTTCAGATGCTTGTCGGCTTCACGCAGACGGAGAATGTCAACGGATGCATCTATCCGGTTACCGGACCGGATCTTTGTTTTGATATCTTCCAGTACGGCAGTATACGCTTCATTATCTTCCTGCATGTGCGTTTTGAGGGCTCCGATCCTGGCATGATCTGCTTGCTGTGCATGTAAACTCTTTTTCTGCCAGTCCGCTGCAGATTTGCCTGGTTTGCCATCCGGGAAATAGATCTTGTTCACTGTACTTTCCATGTTGGAGGGTACCACGAAAAATTTTCCCGTGGAAATACCCAGCGCAGTGACCACTTCCATATAGGCGGTCATCTTCATGTAGAAACCCACCTGGTCGATGATCTGTGAATAGGGAAGGAAATCAAGGGTCCCCAGCCAGTTGAAGATGCTGGCTGTGACCATCAACAGTTCACCGGACTGCCTGAAGAATACGGCCGCATCCAGGGACATCTCCACCGTATTCTTCTCATGGGAAACGTAGTTGATCTCGTTCTCCATGGCATCGAAGAAGCTGCTGTTATGTGCATTGTCTAGCGTGTAGTTTAGCCCCTTCCTGATACTGGGGGCTGTCAGTTCTTCGATATACACTTCCTGGATGAATGGCTCCTCCAGGGCATCTTTCACTTTCATGATGATATGGCCCCATTCTTCCATTCCAAAAGAGAAATTCCACCCCGAGGAATGGGCATTCCAGACATTCCTCCATGCTTCCATGAGGATGTCGTCCGCCGGTGGCCCTATTTCACCTCCCACAAACATGATGGACTCACTCACCAGGTCATGGACTTCATTCTTGATAAGTTCCTCCAACAGCATCTGCATGATCTCCTGGAAGAGGTCACTGGCATTGGCTTCAAATATTGCCTGGACAAGCGTGAGGAAGAGGTCCAGTATGCGGGCTGCCCAGTCGTTGGAATAAAAAATGAATGCGATGAGTTCACCGAAGTCTTTGAACATCTCAACTCCTAACTGGTACCCCTCTTCGAAGAGGTCGGAAACCATGTATTCCACCAATAGCAGCCTGGCCAGGGATTCGGTGTAATCAGGATCAAAGTCTTCTGTATGTGGAGCCAGCTCTGTGCTTACCTTGTTCATCGCACCGGAGTAATTCAGGTATGGAACCATGAAGTTATCGGTCTCCCTGATCTTATTCAACTTGTTTTTCATCCACACCTGGTAATGGAACAGAGAATCGGCAAGGCCTAATTTTATAGAGTTATGACCGGGTCCAAGCGTAATTTCTTCTAACCTGGAACAGTCCATATCTGTATCTTCACCGTCTGCAGCTTTCAACAGTTTGATTTGATAGGTTCCCGGGCTCAGATCGTTAAAAGCGGTGTTGCCTTCTGCATTGGTAAACTGCGCACTTGCTGCCAGCTGGCCGGCCTGGTGAAGCGTGACCTCCACATTTTCAAGCGGGTCGTCCTTGTATATGACCAGGTTATCAAAGTCGGCATAAATATCATTTATTTTGAGTTCTATGGTGGAGGTAGTACCCGTACTTACTCCTGATCCGGATACAGGGATATTCAATACCGGGTTGACCGGATCGTTGGATACAAACCTGAGATTTTCAGTGATGCTTTCTTCCCCCGAAGGATGATATTCCAGCATGAATCCCAGTGAATCACCAGGCTGAATGAAGACAGGGAGACCCGGTCCTTCCAGGCTTAGCACATCCGTATTGCTCAGTTCAAATTCCCCGATGATGAGGGCGGCCACTCCGTCGTTTCTTATGTACAGGGGAAGTGCGCGATAGCTTTCTGTCCAGACCTCCTCGAAATTCAGCTCCGGGGGATGACAGTTCAGATCGGGCAATCCCGGTGAGAAGTGATAGTAAATGAGCATCTGGTCTTTTTCTGAAACGAAATCTTCAGGTTTATCCTGGAGGGCAATATGAGGCCTGTTGAGGCCATCAAATTGCATGTCGGCATACAGGAATTTTTCACAATTAATATCCACGCTTTCACCGGTCCATTCATCTCCTTGCTTCGTGAAATAGGTCAGGTGTTTTGGCGATCCTGCGAAGGTCAGTACGGCCGGGTTTCCATCATTGTCCAGGGCAATTTGCATGGGGGTTTCAAATACATCAGAGGTAACAGTATCCTTTTCCCAGTTTTGCCAATCGTATGTGTAGTGCATTACATAGTATGTAAAGGGGAGGGTTTCGTAGGAGAGTGTGTTGACAACCAGGTGGAGATGATCACTCTCGTCCAGGACAAAGTTTACTTTTTCATGTAAACCCAGCGTAGGGGCCAGCTTTATGGGAACTGGAAATTCGGTCCAGGTATCGGTGGCTTCGGTGTAGGTAGCAAGCACAAGGCTGTCGGCATTGTACAGGAGGACCACAGGGGTATCATCGGACTTTAACCGGAGCCATGCTGCCGCAAGTTCATATGGAGAAAGCGCTTTCACCCAATCACCCTCGCGTTTCCATGCAAGTGTGTATAGCTCTTCATTCTGGTTCCAGTATCCAATCACGGGTTGATCGTTCGATGTAATAGCGATGGAGGTGGAATGCCGGGGAAGGTATACTTCATACTTTTCGATCTTTTCCCTTGCCCATTCATCTCCCACACGGGTCATGTAATTCACCCCGAAATTTGCCGACTGATCGTATAGTAACGCCCCGTTATCGAAGCAAAAGTGGGGAAGGCCTTCACTATCGAATACAATTCCCGGCGACCAGCCGGTATAGCCACTGGTATCGATTCTTTCGCCGGTCCATTGACCGTCAATTTTCTGCATCAGCATGAGATCCTTGTAGTCGGCATCCATGTGAACAATGAAAGGGTTATTCTCTTTGTCAATGGCAATCTTACAGAAAGAACCCATGTTGATCCCACTGCTGTCGGCCACCTGCCGGTTCCATACCTGGGAGTTTGATGACAGGGTACAGGCGAAGATCAGAAGCAGGAGATATGCCAGGAAGGGCGCAGTATGTTTTTTCATGTTGGGTGGTTTTGCTGTTTGACTATAGAGAGAATACCTGGGATAGCTTCATCGAAATGGATATACGATTTACCATTTGTTATTTATGAAGTCAATATAGTACAAAGTAAAAAAGGAAAGTATCACATGTTTGGGGGATATTTTATCTTTGCTTTGTTGGATTATCATGGTTTTTCTCATTGGTTGCGGCAACAGGTGTCTAGCTATTTACGTTTGCTATTGGATGCAATGAATCTCTGGTCAGCTGTGATGATTCCACGCGCGCACCGATGATTTTACCAGGTCTGTATGTGTTTAATACTGACTATCGTGTATCGTATACAGACAGTTTTATGTCGTTCAGCAGTTTAATAATATGGCAGCGCGTGCGTTTAGCAAAAATTTATAACTTACGTTTCTTTTTTAATCGATTTTATAACCAATTCATTCGATAATGATACAGGACAGACGAAGTTTTATCAGGACAATGGGGTTGGCATCGGCTGGAGCAATGGTCTTGCCACCCTTGCTGAGCTCCTGTCAGAACCTTAAAGTTTCCCCGGATATACAGGGGTACATGGACCATTTCCAGGTCACACCACAGATGCTGCAAAAGGTCGTTGCAAAAGCAATGTCAAAGGGTGGCGACTACGCAGATCTTTTCTTTGAGCACAAAATCGACAACCGGCTGGTGCTCAGGGATGGTAAGGTGAATCAATCTTTTTCCAATGTCGATTACGGGGTAGGCGTAAGGACGTTGAAAGGAGACCAGACCGGATATGCCTACACCGAAAACACCAGGCTTGAAGACATGGAAAACGTGGCTGCAACGGCTGCGAACATCGCGAGTAATCCAACAACCTTCAAGTCACAGGAGATCAACGAGAAACTTCCCCCGAACTATTATGAGATCTCTGAAAAATGGGAAAATACTTCCGTTGAGGCCAAGGTCCCGTATGTTCAGAAACTGAATGACAAACTGTTTGAACTGGATGATAAAGTGATCAAAGCGACTGTTGTCCTGAGCGACGAGACGGGCTATGTGCTTTTCTACAATTCTGAAGGGCTGCTTTCGTATGATTACCGGCCCATGGCCAGCCTGGTGTGCGTCGTTGTGATGGAAAAGGACGGTCAGATTGAAAATGCGTATGCTTCAAAATCATTCAGAACAGGATTTGAATTCCTGGATGACGCCCTGATCGATGAACTGGCAACGAAAGCGGTGGACAACTGCAACATTCTCTTCGGCGCCGGCAAACCCCGGGCAGGGGAAATGCCGGTAGTGCTGGGTGCAGGAGGTTCAGGAATTTTACTTCATGAAGCCATGGGGCATGCTTTCGAGGCTGATTTCAACCGGAAAGGAACCTCTATCTTTTCAGACAAGATGGGAAAAAGCATTGCGCAGGACTTCATCAATATCGTGGAAGACGGAACCATGGAAAACAACCGGGGTTCGATCAATATCGATGATGAAGGGAATGATGTGAAAAAGATTCACCTGGTGAAGGACGGTGTGCTGAACAGTTATATCCATGACAGGATCAGTGCCAATCACTACGGGGTGGCCCCCACCGGAAACGGGCGCAGGCAATCCTTCCGCCACTCGCCGCTCCCCAGGATGAGGATCACATACATGGAGAATGGTCCGCATGCTGTGGAGGACATCATCAGCAACGTGGATTATGGCGTGTATGTGGATAATTTCACAAATGGACAGGTCAATATCGGGGCGGGTGATTTTACATTCTTTGTGAAATCGGGCTATCTGATCGAGAACGGGAAAAAGACCATGCCGATCAAGGACATCAATATCATTGGAAATGGTCCGCAGGCATTGGCCGATATCACCATGGCAGCAGGGGATGCAGAGATTGATAATGGTACCGGCATGTGTGGAAAGGGAGGACAGATGGTACCTGTTACGATGGGTATCCCATCGGTATTGGTGAAAAAATTAACTGTTGGCGGCGTGAATGCGTAATTTGTAAAACTGGAAAAAATGACAAAAGCAGAAAAATATAAACTTGCAAAATGGGCCATGGAGTATGCACTGGAAAACGGTGCC
>CAZOXI010000243.1:0-5577 GCA_964583445.1 uncultured Bacteroidaceae bacterium
AGATAAAGTTCGCTTGCAACTGTTCAATAGCTGGATTCGAACGTATTCATTGAAAATCGAAGTCGACGGAAAAACGGTATTTACCGGTACTTCAAAACGAACAGAGGAAATGGGATGGAATGCGTTTTCCTTTGAGCCGGTTTCCGGGAGCAAGGTGAAGATTTCTATGATCTCAAAAAACAGTTTTGGCAATACGGAGCTTTGTACTCATGAAACAAGAATTCATGGATCCAATGAAGATCTCGCCCATTCACTATCAAAGGTAGGTACCGAGTGATGACTTAAATTATATAACTTACTGATTATGGGAAAAATAACATTTACTATTCTACTAGGTGTTTTATTATTGTTTGTTAATGCTCTGAACCGGCACAGCACTTATAAAACTTTATAGCCAGACGCTAAATAATAATACACTAAAACGAACCCTATGAAGCTGTCAAAAATTCCTCTAATACTTTTGCTTGCTGTGATGATTGCTTTTGTGTCCTGTCAGCAAAATCCTGTTGAAATTTATATCTCGCCAGATGGTAACGACAAAGCTTCAGGAACCAGAGAGCAGCCTGTATTAACTTTTAAAAAAGCCAATGAACTTGTAGCTTCCATATCAGGCAAAAAAGAAGTCCACGTTATTTTTAAAGATGGTATTTATTATTTGACCGGCACCGTTGTTTTAACGCCTGAACTTTCAGGAAGTGAAAAATATCCTGTCATCTATCGTGCTGCCAATGAAGGGAAGGCAATAATCAGTGGAGGTGATAAACTTAACCTGGATTGGGAACCCTATAAAAATGGGATTTACAAAGCCCTGGTTTCAAAAGATGTATTAATTGATCAACTCTATGTAAACGGCGAACGGCAACGAATGGCCCGTTTCCCAAATGCAATTGAAGGGAAAAATGTTTTTGACACATGGGATTTGGTACATACCCGAAAACCTGATCCTGACAATGATCCACTGGATGGAAAAAGGGTTTCTTCCTGGAGCAATCCCGAAGGTGCATATGTTCATGCCATGCACAGTAAATTGTGGGGCGATATGCACTGGCTGGTAACAGGAAAAAATGCAGATGGTTCTCTTAAGTTAGAGGGAGGCTGGCAAAATAACAGGCCTTCACCCATGCATCCCCGTTACCGGATGGTCGAAAATGTATTTGAAGAACTGGATGCCCCTGGTGAATGGTTTTACAACAAGAATGAAAAAACATTATATTATTATCCTCATCCTGATGTTGACCTGGCGTCAGCAAGTATTGAAATTGTAAGACGAAAACATTTGATCGAATTTAGAGGAACCAAAGAGAAGCCTGTAAGTCATATCCGGTTGGAAGGACTGGTTTTTCGTCATGCTGCCCGAACCTTCATGGAAACCAAAGAACAGCTCTTACGCAGCGACTGGGCAATTTACCGGGGTGGGGGAGTAGTGTTTGAAGGTGCCGAAGATTGTACGGTGTCACATTGTGAGTTCGATCAGCTTGGAGGGAACAGTGTTTTTGTCAATAACTATAACCGCCGGATTTTTATCAAAAGCTGTTACATCCATCATTCGGGGGCCAACGGCATCGCGTTTGTTGGGGATCCTGAGATGGTGCGCAGCCCCTTATTCAGATATGGAAAACAGGATTTTGAGAGTATTGACCGCATTCCTGGCCCAAAAGGCGATAACTACCCATCAAACTGCCGGGTAGAGGATTGCCTGATTACCATGACCGGACGTGATGAGAAACAAACCGCAGGGGTCCAAATTTCCATGTCACATAAAATAACCGTCAGTCACGCTTCTATTTATGACGTACCACGTGCCGGGATCAATATCAGCGAAGGAACATTCGGCGGACATGTTATTGAGTACTGTGATGTATTTAATACCGTGCTTGAAACCGGAGATCACGGAAGTTTTAATTCATGGGGACGTGACCGGTTCTGGACACCGGATATTAATGAAACAGTCAAAGAGGTTGAAAAGGAGCCTGGTTTGCCAAAATTGGACATGCTTGCTCCAAATACCATTCGTAACAGCCGCTGGCGTTGCGATCATGGATGGGATATTGACCTGGATGATGGTTCATCCTGGTATTTTATTTATAACAATGTTTTACTCAACGGGGGCTTGAAAATGAGGGAAGGCTACTTTCGTAAGGCAACAAATAATGTTATTCTTAATAACAGCCTGCACCCCCATGTCTGGTATCCCAACAGCGGCGATATTTTTAAACATAATATTGTTTTCACTGCTTACAAACCGGCTGTTATGCAACGTGGGATGGGACCCAACGAAAAGTGGGGGGCACAGCTGGATTCCAACCTCTTTGCAAGCAATCATGAAGACCGGATGAAATTTTACCGGAATGGTTGTGATGAAAGCTCCCTGGTTGGCAATCCTTTGTTTGTAGATGCTGGAACTGGTGATTTCAGGGTCCGGGATCAATCGCCCGCCCTTCAAATCGGGTTTCAGAACTTTCCAATGGATGAATTTGGGGTGGTTTCTGCAAAGTTGAGCGCACTGGCCAAAGAACCGGAGATTCCGGAACCCATGCATAATGACAGAGAAGGTTCAGGCAAAGTTTATCAGTGGTTGGGAGCAAGTGTGAAAAATGTGGAAACACCCGGTGAACAGTCGGCTGCAGGTTTGGCTTCCATAAGTGGCGTTGTACTGCTGAGCATACCTGAGCAGTCAGAATTAAAGAAATCCGGCTTTCAAACCGGAGATGTTATTGTTCAAATTGAGGATGCAAAAATCGAGAGCTTTGAGCAATTGCAGCATGCAATACAGACAAATCAACACAAAAAAGAGTTAGTGGTTGGCATTATACGAAATCAGCGCGAAGAAAAGATAACTTTGGAAAAGCGATGAATGACACTAAAATATTTAAGAATATGACGGGTATGACACGATTGGTCGTTTTTGTATTGGCCAGCGCTACATGTTTTTCCTGTTCGCAAAACCCGAACCAATGGAGCATTGACACAAATGAAGATTGGTCACCTATCAATGCGTCAACGCATTCCTGGGATTCTCCACTGGCAGTTCATGCTGTTAGTCCTGGTATATGGGTTGGAAAAGTTGAAGTCCGGGTAGGTGCCGATACGGATAATGATGATGAAAAATTAAAAATCTGTTAAGGAATGCGAAAAATACGTATTGAAAACATTTTGGGAACAGTATGCATATTTGCTCTGTTTTCCTTTTCATGTGCTATTCAAAAAGATGAATCTCCGGCACCAAACATCGTATTTATTATGGCAGATGACCTTGGCTATGGAGAGATATCGACACTCAATGAGAACCCCGATAAAGGAAAAATTGCCACTCCACACATCGACCGGCTGGCAGCGGAAGGCATGACTTTTACCGATGCACATTCGGGTTCAGCGGTCTGTACGCCGACACGTTACGGTCTGCTGACCGGGCGCTATGCATGGCGCACCTGGCTTCAGAGAGGAGTGGTTCAGGGACATGATTCCTGCCTTATCGACCAGCAAACCTTCACTATTGCGGAGATGCTGCGGGAAAAAGGCTATGCAACAGGAATTGTCGGGAAATGGCACTTGAATTTTATTTATGCCGACCCTGCAACCGGTGAAAAAGGAGGCAATGACTATAAATACAAACCGCCTTTGAATAGCCTGGTTATAGATGGTCCGCTGGATCATGGTTTCGATTATTTCTATGGGTTTCATCACTCCCGCGACATGCAGACAGTTTCAGAAAACCGGCAGGTGATTGCACACAACCCCCCTGTTACCATGCTGCCGGGAATTGAAGAAAAGTCGATTGATTTTATTCAGCGCCATGCGGAACGGGCTGCTGCAGGCAACCCCTTTTTTCTTTACGTGGCATTGTCTTCACCACACAGCCCCGTTGTACCCACTGAAGCGTGGCAGGGGAAAAGCGGATTGAACGATCACGCTGACTTTGTGATGCAAACCGACCACACGGTCGGGCAGATAATGGAAGCCATTGATGCTGCCGGGCTTCACGAAAACACACTGGTTGTTTTTACCAGTGATAACGGGACTTCCGGCCCGACTTCCAATATTGAAGCGCTGGAGGAGATGGGGCATTATCCTTCCTGGATTTTGCGCGGGTCAAAGGCCGATATCTGGGACGGAGGACACCGTGTGCCCTTTATTGTCCGCTGGCCAGGAATAACAACGCCAGGTAGCCAGAGCGGGGAACTTATTTGTCATACTGACTTCATGCCTTTAATAGCAGATATCATTCACTATACACTCCCCGTGAATGCAGCAGTGGACGGGGTAAGTTTCAGACCTGCTCTTTCAGGAAAAGGAGTGAAAAAAAATCGTCCCGAAATTGTACATCATTCTATCTCCGGAAAATTTGCCATTCGAACGAACCAATGGAAATTGGTTCTTTGCGCGGGTTCAGGAGGCTGGACAATACCCAGGGATAAGGAAGCCCGGGAACAGGGACTCCCCGGCATTCAGCTTTACAATATGAAAACAGATATGAAAGAACAAAATAACCTGCAGGCAGCGCACCCGGAAATTGTAGCAGAGCTGATTGAAACACTGGAAGCGTTTGTGGAAAATGGCCGAAGTACGCCAGGATCCAATCAAAAAAATGATATCCAGGGTATTGATATCTGGAAAAAGTAAATAATTGAAAATGAAACAAACAATTTTAATTTTTTCGATATTTTGATGGCTTATTTATTTTAAAAGACTATGAAACTTTTTGGTACAACATTGTTTATCCTGCTACTAATTGCAGGTTGTAAAGAAGATTCTGCCGAAGAAAATTTATTTTACGGAAACTGGGATATTTCCCCCAAAGAGGGGGCATTTAAAATGGATGGGTGGAGTATATGGGGTGGTTCGGTAATAAAAATAGATGATGACAAGTATTACATGTATGCCACCAGGTGGCCTGAGAAATTATCATGGCACTCCTGGACAACCAATGCAGAAATTGTTTTGGCAAAAGCAGATAAACCGGAAGGTCCATATAAATTCGAAAAAGTAATTTTCCCCCCACGTGGCAAGGAATTTTGGGATGGTATGGCAACGCTTAATCCCACGGTTATTTACCACGATGGGAAATATTTAATGTTTTATGTCGGGATTACTTACGATTTTAAACAACCTGTTGACCGCATACCCTCCAGAGATATGTATGAAGAAGCCTGGAACACAAAACGTATCGGAATAGCAATTGCTAATTCACCCGATGGACCCTGGAAGAGGAAAGATGAACCTATTTTACAACCAAGACCTGGTAAATGGGATGGAGCCATTACAACTAATCCTGCGCCCGTAGTTCATGAAGATGGCAGTGTTTTACTGATCTATAAAAGTGCTCCGGTTCCTTATCCCGAAAGGAACCAGCAGAGAGATATGCGGTTGGGTGTTGTAAGAGCCAAACATTATTCAGGTGTATATGAAAGAGTTGAAGATAATAATCAAATCGAATTAACGCCTATCGATACTAGAATTGAAGATCCTTACATCTGGCAAAGTGACAATACTTATTTTATGATAGCCAAATGTATGAATGAAAGTATTACGGGAGAAAAAGGATCTGGATTTCTGGCCCATTCTAAGAATGGGATTAAG
>CAZOXI010000244.1:0-3248 GCA_964583445.1 uncultured Bacteroidaceae bacterium
AGATCGTTCGCATTCTTCCCATGGCCTGGCAGTACCCGGAGATGACTGTTGCACAGATCCGGCTGCAAAACAAGTATTATATCAGCCCAGGGTTCAGGGAGAGCAAGTGGACGCAAAAACAGCGTTTCAAGACCATCGACGACCGTGACGGTGAGATACAGGTCTGTTACCTGCAGGAATTTCCAGAGGCCGACGAGGGACCGTTCCTGAATGAAGAGCGGCACCTGATCGATAACCTGGCCAGCATGATCTCCAATTATCTCAACAGCAGGCAGGCACAGAAACTGCTGAGCAAAACGGATGATGAGGAGACCGTCAGGCACGAGATCAAGGAGTTCCGGAAGCCGAGCGAAGTGGATACACGGATGCTGCTGCAAAAATTCCTGAACAAGCAAAATGCCAACCGCGATATTTTTCACGACCTGATGCCCTACAAGGTAAAGGAAATCCTGCTCGTGAGCACACTTTACGATGCATTCAGCATTGAAAAGGAAGGGAGATTCTCGGAACACATCCTGGGCGAATACAGCCAGATGTACCTGACCTCCATTCCCAGGATCACAGGAGTGTCGGGATATGAAGAGGCGATGGAACAGCTGACCTCCCACCATTTCGACCTGGTGATCATCATGGTGGGGGTGGATAAAGCGACGCCCGTGATCACGGCCGGAACTGTGAAGCAGTTGTATCCCTATATTCCTGTGTATGTGTTGCTGAACAACGACAGGGAAGCACAGGAATTCAGGGCACAAAATACCGGGCTGTCGGACGTGGACAAACTGTTTGTCTGGAACGGTGATCCGGGGATCTTCTTTGCCATGGTGAAGCAGCTGGAAGACAAGGTGAATGTCGAGAATGATACCCGCATCGGGATGGTGAAAGTGATCCTGCTCGTGGAAGATTCTGAGCAGTATTATTCCCGGTACCTGCCCTTGCTCTATAATATCGTGCTGGAGCAGACCAGGCGGATCATTGATGATGTGAGTACCGATGACCAGTTCAAGATCCTGCGGCTGCGTGCCCGTCCCAAGATCCTGTTGGCCGGCAATTATGAAGAGGCTGTGGAAATCCTGACCAGGCATATGGATAGTCTCCTCTGCCTGATCACGGATGTCAAGTTCATGAAAAAGGGTAAGATGGATGAACAGGCTGGTTTCACCCTGGTGAAGAAGGTGAAGGAGATGTCCGATGGATTGCCGACGGTGATACAGTCTTCCGACGTTGCCAATTCCAAAAGAGCCTATGAGTTCAAGAGTACTTTCATCAATAAAAACTCGGAGACCCTGCTGCAGGATATAAGGAATTTCATTGCGCATCACCTGGGATTCGGGAACTTTGTCTATAAGGATGCCACGGGGAAAAAAATTGCAGTGGCCAAGTCGCTCAGGGAATTTGAACATAATATAGAGAAGATTCCCGAAGAGTCACTGGTCTACCATGGCAAACGAAATCATTTTTCACTCTGGCTCATGGCCAGGGGAGAGGTGAAGATCGCCAAGATGATCCACCCCATCAAGGTATCGGATTTCAAGACGGCGGATGAATTCAGGAATTACCTGAAGCACGTGATCAGGAAATACCGCAATGAGTCCAACCTGGGCAAGATCATTAATTTTGAGTCATCGGCACTGGAAGATGAAACCAATATCGTCAGCCTGGGCACAGGTCCGCTGGGAGGAAAAGGCCGGGGGTGTGCCTTTATCAATACGCTTATTTACAACCTTAATTTCCCGGAGATTATTCCGGAGATCAACATCCGCGCCCCGAAAACCTGCATTGTCGGGACCGATGAGTTCGATATCTTCATGGAGCGGAACGGATTGCTGGATGTCATTCGCGAGGAGCATTCCTACCAGGATATCCGGAAGATGTTCGGCGAAGCGGACCTTTCCTATCACCTGGAAAAAAAGCTAAAGGAGTTGCTGAAACACATGCAAAGTCCCCTGGCCATACGCTCTTCGAGCCTGCTGGAAGATTCCGGCATGCAACCCTTCAGCGGGATTTTCGATACCTACCTGGTTCCGAACAATGATACGCCGTCCAAGAAAAGATATGAACAGCTGGCCCGATGTATCAAGATGGTCTATGCATCCATTTATTCCAGTGAGTCGAGGAGTTATTTCGAGGCGATCGATATGAAACTCGAAGAGGAAAAGATGGGCGTGGTGATCCAGGAGGTGGTGGGGAACGTGTACGGTGATTATTTCTATCCCCATGTGAGCGGCACTGCACAATCACATAACTACTACCCGGTTGCCCATATGGAACCGGAAGACGGGTATGCACTGGCAGCGCTCGGACTGGGACATTATGTTGTGAACGGA
Source organism: uncultured Bacteroidaceae bacterium (assembly GCA_964583445.1). GTDB lineage: Bacteria > Bacteroidota > Bacteroidia > Bacteroidales > M55B112. The sequence continues at coordinate 2,325 of CAZOXI010000244.1, forward strand.
GAACGCTCCTACCGTTTTTCCCCGGTATATCCAAAACTGCAAGTCAGCTCGGCACAGAAGCAATTCAAGGATTCCCAGGTGGAATTCCTCGCCCTCGATATGACCAGGGGTGAGGTGGATTTCATCAACCAGGGCAGCGATGCCAACCTGGTGCGTCTGCCGATTTCGCATGCTGAAAAAGACGGGGTACTTACCCACCTGGCCTCTGTATACGATGCTGATAATGACAGGACCGAGCCGGGACTGACCACGCCCGGACCGCGCATCATAAACTTTGCAGATATCCTGAAATATGATTACGCACCACTGGCCAAAACAATCAGGGTGATCCTGGAGGTGGGAAAAGAGGCACTGGGTTCCCCGGTGGAGATCGAATATGCGCTGGACCTGGCGAAGTCAGAGAATGGAAAACCCTCCTTTCACCTGCTTCAAATCAAGCCTATGCTGGGTTCGGGAATGGGATTCACATTCGAGATGGATAAACTGGAAAAAGAACGTATGCTGATCTTTGCGGAGCAGAGCATGGGGAATGGTACCATGGATGATATCCACGAGATGATCTATGTGAAACGTGAAGCTTTCGATAAGACGAAGACCCGTGACATAGCAGCTGAACTGGAACAGATGAACAGGAAGATGGCATCTGCGAAGAAGCATTACATCCTGATCGGACCCGGACGATGGGGAACCGCAGATCCTTTTATCGGTATCCCGGTGAACTGGTCCCAGATCTCCATGGCGAAGGTCATCATTGAAACCAGCATGGAGAATTTCCCCCTGGACGCATCGCTGGGCTCGCATTTCTTCCACAATGTCACATCCATGAATGTCGGATATTTTAGTATACAACACGATTCATCCACCTCATTTATCAGGTGGGATATGCTCGAAAAGGAAAAGGTGGTGGAGGAGACGAAATACCTC